>DNSU01000070.1:818-13339 GCA_003499585.1 Cyanobacteria bacterium UBA9579
AGCAGGTACTGTTACTGCTAATGTTATACTTATTAATAAGAGAATAACCAGAGCTTCAGCCATGCTGAACCCGCTAGAATTAGCTTTGATTCTATTAAACACTCTTACTCCTTTTTTAGAAAAAAGCATAATTATCTTTTATAAATTGTATAAAATAAATTATATTTATACTAGAAGGTATTATAGCATATTTATGCAGGGATTTTAATGATTTTAAAGTTGAACAAATAAAAAAGCCTCTGGTCTTTCAGAGGCAACGCCACTTTTCCTGTTTAAAATGTCGAGAGAGGGACTTGAACCCTCACAGATTTCTCCACACGCCCCTCAAACGTGCGCGTCTACCAATTCCGCCATCCCGACATGGAAATACCTATTGAAACAATCTATTATATATGACTCGCTATTTATTAAATTGTTTCTTTTGAGGGTAGTCTATAAGCATGATTATATTAATCCGTTCCCTTTTTGATGTCAACAGATTATTACGGACATTTATTTAAATTCCATATAGTGGTATATCTGATTTTGATATCTCAAGGAAGGTGATAGCCATCACCAAATTTTTAAAGAGTGGAAGAAGGGCTTATCTTTGCGCATTGAAATAATTATTTGCCGGTTTATATTTAAGGTTGGTTAACCACGCATCCATGTCATTTGGTGCTTGTATCCCCTTTACATTAGGGAGGGTTGAGTTTATTGAAGGAAAATTGGTTTCTTTATTGTTATCTTCCATCGGCTTTAATTTTTTTAGCATATTGCGAGATATTATATTGTTTAAAAATCCCATTCCAATACAGACCATACCTATGTTTTTAATTCCCTGATCCACTAAAACTTCAGCGCCTGTTCTGGCACCTGGATTATTAACAGGTATTTTTAGTGCTGAAACTAGTTTAGGAGTGGCTTTTTTAACAAGAAAATTGCCGGCAGTCTTAAGTGATAATAAAGCCAATGCTTCATTAACCATAGAACTGATAATAGTGAAGTACTGTCCTGTAGGTAAAAGGATTAAAGGACGAATAATCAAGTTTGATAATATTGAACGATCAAGCCACTTATCAGGAGCATTTGCCTGAGCTGCAAACCAATCCATTCCTTTTTCAGTGCGAGGCCACTGTCCAGCCTTTTGGATGTTCTTTGCTACTTTGCCAATAATGCTATTATCCAGTGTAACCTTATTCAGGGATTTCTTTGCTTTTGACCATAAATGCTTCATATTCCCGGTAATATCGAAAGCCTGATTTAGTTTTTGTCCTATTTTTTTCGCAGCATCAGTTGCTATTTGACCACGACCTAGCCTTTTGCCAAGAATATTTAATCCTGTATAACCAGCAAGAAGAGCAATCGCTGTGAAAATAGATTTATCTATTTTTTTTTGTTTAACTTTTTCTTCAGGAGTGGAAGGCTCATCTGAAGCTTTATTCTTAGAGGCAGGTTTTCCTTTAATATTCTCATTTATGAAATCCATACCTCTTTTTAGGTATCTGGCAATGACAATATTTACGGTGTTTAATGTTGCTACCCAGGAGGCAAATTCAAATACCTTGGAGGCTCCGGCAACTCTGGTTAATTCCTGAGCTGTAGTTGGATTTTTAATATTTAAAAACCCTTTAGCAAGTTTATTGGAGAAGTTTCCGATGGGCTTTCTAAGTGCTAACTGGACTCCTAAGCCAATAGCTGACATTACTGCTAGCCAGGTAGCAGCATATGTTCTTTCTTCTTTAGGAGTCTTTTTATCGGAAGCTATAATAGGAGTCCTAAATAACAGCGCACCTATAGAGCTTACTATAAGAGGAAATGTAGGATTTTGGGCCTGTCTGCCAAGAGAACTTAAAAACTTAAATGTTTGGCCTGTGAGTGCATTCGCTGAGCCGGTGAAGGAAACTGAATCTTTTCGTAATGGAGTTAAGTAGCGTGAATACTTAATAGAAGAGGTTTTAAAACGAGTATGATCAGGTAATGGCATTACCTGATTCATATTGGCGTTTTTATCGAGAATATTGTGGTTTACTTCCACCTTATTCCTCTTCCTCCATTTGGACTAACTTTCATAGAAAGAATAGCTTGAGTGCACCCTCCTTCATGGGAAAACCCAAAAATTTATGAATATTGCTAGTTTTACCAAGTCTTTTAAGAAAATTGTTACAATAATTATAATGTATATTTATTTTATCATTTTTATTCCAAATTTAATCTCCTCCTAAACTTATTTTTTTTATAGTTTAAGAGGAGATTAAATAGTTGTGCCTAGTTTTTGAGCTTGTTTATAGTTTTAGCCATAAAGATTGATATGGCTTAAGTTGAACTTTTAGCCCGCTAGAAGTTTGTTTTACCTTTATTTGCTTATTGGTTAACAAGTCATTTAAACGGTTTTTGCTGATTTTATTTACCACATCTCTTGGAAGTTCAACCGCAGCTTTTACAGATTTATCTGATAAGTTGTGTATAACCAATACCTGATCTGTATTATTCTCTCTTAAAAAAGAGAAGATTTCATCTTTATTGGATTTTGCCTGAGTTAAAGTTCCTT
Organism: Cyanobacteria bacterium UBA9579; assembly: GCA_003499585.1. GTDB lineage: Bacteria > Cyanobacteriota > Vampirovibrionia > Gastranaerophilales > UBA9579 > UBA9579. The sequence continues at coordinate 3,349 of DNSU01000070.1, forward strand.
TTGTCATAACAGCATTTTCTTTTCTGACTTTAATCAGGTTTCTTAGCGAGCTATATATTTGGTTGCTGAAGCTACCATTATTTTTTAATGCGCTATAGAATTTAGCTTTTTCGATAGGGCCACGGTTAATGTCTCTGCTATCAAAATAGCTTTTTACTTCTAAGTTATCACCTTTAGCTTTTTGGGTTTCTTCACGCTGCTTAGCGAATTCTTTAGCGTATTCCCAGTTATTTTGCGCGCCAATTTCATCACCATAGTATATGATTGGAATACCAGGCAAGGAAAGAAGTACAGAGTATGCTAATCCGATTTTTTGAGGATTATTGTCTAAGAAATTAGCAATTCTTCCACTTACTCCAAAACCTTCTCTAAATTGTGCGCCTTTTGATACTAGTTTGTCATATATGAGTTTTCTTGTCTCAATATCAACCATCTCTAGTGTTAATTCATCGTGAACTCTTAAGAATATTGCCCATGTTGATGAATCAGGAATTTGTGGGGTGCTTTGATAAGCTTTCCAGAAATGCTCCTTGTCACTGGTAACAAGTGATGCCCAAATGGCTGGCATGTATGGGAAGTGATAAGCTATCTGCACTTCATCAGTTCTGGTCAAGTCTTTGCCTGTATGTAATTTTATACTATGTTCTTCGCCAAGATAAGGTAAAATGTCTTTTGGCCACTGGCATGCCTCAGCCTGCAACACTGATCTTGGTCCGACTGCCTGTAAGAATGAACTGAGAAGCTTAACTACATCATGTGTTTTTGGTAAATTCTCTGCATTTGTGCCTTTTTCTTTTATGAAATAAGGAATAGCATCTAATCTGAAAATATCTATACCATTATTTGCCCAAAATGCAATTGCATCAAGCATATAGTATAATACTTCGGGATTTTCCCAGTTAACATCTAATTGGAAAGGATAAAATGTATGGTAAACATAGTAGTCTTTCCCTTTAATGTTAACTTTTCTGTAATTGTTTTCGCAAATTTCTGGGAAAATAACTCTTCTTTTTGAGACTAATCCATTATCTTCCTGATATTCTGCAATTATGCCTACGCTTTCATCACGATATCTTTTATAAACAGGTGGTTTATCTGAAATTACAAAGTAATTTAATTTATCTATATCACCTTTTAATGCTTCCTGGAACCATTTATGCTGGTCTGAGAAGTGATTTAAAATTAAATCAGCCTTAACTTTAAATCCTTTTGCCCTTGCTATCATGGCGAATCTTTCGAATTCACCCATTCCGCCAAGGTCTTTTCTGACATTCATAGGATCTCTTACGTCAAATCCTGCATCACCCATAGGAGAATCCATGAATGGGAGAATGTATAACGTTGTAACTCCTAAATCCTGTAGGTAATCTAGCATTCCTATCAGGTCTTCAAAAGTATTATTACTATTTTTATCTTTTACACCGAACTGATCAGCATAAAACATGTAAACAATTTCATTTTTATACCAGTCTGAGTCTCTTTTGAGATCTTCCTGTTTTAACCTTGGATTACGTTCTTCTCTTGCTTTTTTAATAAGATTTAAAACATTGCTGTATACTTCCTCAGCTTTAGCTTCCCCGTAAACATTCACTATTGAAGATTTAATATTTTTTTCAAGCTGCTCGGCTAACTTTACATCTGGAGCTACTACAGCTTTTTCAACAAGGGCCGGTGCCTTAGGAGTAAGTTTAAGTAAATTTTGTGCTAAAATATAATTGTCAGTGCCTGAACATATAAATAATGCGGCTAACAGAAGTGCAATAAGTCGTTTTGGCTTATACTTGTGCATGTCTCAACCTCTCTTTTTAACTTAAAACATATCTAAGTAATTTATAATACCATACAACAAATAGATTATTAGTATTAAGATAAAAAATATTAAGTTATTACATTTACAAACTTGTTTTTGGCTTTGAGAGGCGGGTCTTGAGCCAATTAAAGTGTTTTTCAAAATTATTACAGGCATAAACATGGACTTTGTATGAATTCAAATCTTTCTAACCTTAAATCATTTGAATTCAAGGTTATGGTTGTGATATTTTAGGAAAAGAATGATTCACATTTTTAAAATGAAAATGGAGCTTTTTAATGAAAGAACTGCCAACAGCATATAATCCAAAAGAAACTGAAGAAAAAATATATAAATTCTGGGAAGAAAATGACTGCTTTAAGGCTGATGCCAATAATCCTAATCCTCCTTACAGCATTGTAATTCCTCCACCAAACGTTACTGGTGTGCTTCATATGGGGCATGCTCTTGATGGAACCTTGCAGGATATTCTTATCAGATATCATAGAATGCTTGGGGATGCTACATTATGGCTTCCCGGTACAGATCATGCCGGAATTGCCACCCAGAATGTTGTTGAGAAAAAACTTAGAGAAGAAGGATTGTCAAGGCACGATTTGGGAAGAGAAAAATTTTTAAGGGTTGTCTGGGACTGGGCTAATGATCATAAAAGCAGAATTCTAGGACAATTTAAGAGACTAGGGGCATCTTTTGATCTTTCAAGAGAAAGATTTACCCTTGATGAAGGATGCTCAGAAGCAGTTAAAGAGGTTTTTGTCAGTCTATATAACAAGGGATTAATTTATAAAGGTTCATATATAGTTAACTGGTGTCCAAGATGCCGCTCTGCAATCAGTGATATAGAAACAGAATACGTAACAGAGCAGGGACATTTATGGGAAATAAGCTATCCTTTAAAAAATAAATATGGCGCAATTGTTGTTGCTACAACCAGACCTGAAACAATGTTTGGCGATGTTGCAGTTGCAGTTAATCCAAATGATTTCAAATATAGTGATATGATTGGGCAAACTGTTACATTGCCTTTAACCGGCCGTGAAATTCCTGTTATAGCTGATGATGCTGTTGAAATGGATTTTGGTACCGGAGCTTTAAAAATTACTCCTGCTCATGACCCTAATGACTATGAAATTGGAAAACGACATGGCTTAAAACCTCTTTGGGTTATGGATATTGATGGTAAATTAGTTAATAATGATCTTGTTCCGGAAGAATTAAGAGGTTTAGACAGATACGAAGCAAGAAAAAAAGCCGTCGAAATGATTGAGAAACAGGGTTTACTGGTCAGAGTTATTTCTCATGAACATAATGTCGGGCACTGTCAGCGTTGTGGAGAAACAGTTGAACCTTATCTTTCAGAACAATGGTTTGTCAGAATGGAGCCTCTTGCAAAAAGACCTATTGAAGCAATTACAACTGGTGAGCTGAATTTTATTCCTGAAAGATGGACTAAAATTTATCTTGACTGGATGGAAAATATTAGAGATTGGTGCATTAGCAGACAATTATGGTGGGGACATCAAATTCCTGCATATTACTGTAACGATTGCGGTGAGATGATGGTTGCGGTTGAGAAACCCGAAAAGTGCACTAAATGTCCAAGCTCAAACATTACTCAGGATATGGATGTTCTTGACACTTGGTTTTCGTCTGCCTTATGGCCATTTTCAACTATGGGATGGCCTAATACTGAAAGTCCTGATTTCAAGAAATTCTACCCTACAAGTACTCTTGTTACCGGATTTGATATCATTTTCTTCTGGGTAGCAAGAATGGTTGTGATGGGGTATGAATTTACCGATCAATCACCTTTTAAAAATGTTTATATTCACGGCTTAATCCGTGATGAAAGTGGCCAGAAGATGAGTAAATCTAAAGGTAATACTATAGATCCTGTTGAAATCATTGATAAATACGGATCAGATGCACTTAGATTCACTCTTACCAGTCTTGTTACTTATGGCGGTCAGGATATTAAAGTTTCTGATGACAGGTTTGAATATGGCAGAAACTTTGCCAACAAGATATGGAATGCCTCCAGATTTATGCTAATGAACCTTGAAGGCATGGATGATAATGCAATAGATATGAATAATCTGACCATTGCTGATAGATGGATTTTACATCGATATAATGAAACAGTTAAAGAGATCAACAAGAATCTGGCTGACTTTAGAATTGGCGAGACAGCGCATATGCTTTATGACTTCTTCTGGAGTACATATTGTGACTGGTATTTAGAGATAGCTAAAATACAATTGCAGAATGAAGAACAAAGAGCCAATACACAAAGAGTGCTTAGGTTTGTTCTGGAAAGAACTTTAAGACTTCTCCATCCTGTCATGCCTCATATAACCGAAGAAATATGGCAGCTCTTACCTGGTAAAGTTTATAAGGATGATTCCAATACTATAATGTTAACTAAATATCCTCAACCTGATAATCAGTTAGAAGATACTACAGCTGAAAGTAGAATGAATATAGTTATTGATACTATAAGAAGTCTGAGAAATATCAGGCAGACATTAAATATTCCTGTAGCAAGCAGATTAAAAGTTCAGGTATATTCTGAAGACAAGAATGAAAAAGAAATTTTTGAGCTTTCAAAACCTTACGTAGGCTTAATTGCAAAAGTTGATGAGATGGATGTAGTTTTTGGCATTCCAAAGGAGATTCCTTCTCAATCCGCCACAGCTGTTGTCGGAACATCCCGCATTATAGTGCCTCTTGCAGGGCTTATTGATATTGATAAAGAGACTCAAAGACAAAAGAAAAAAATAGAAGCTCTAGAGAAAGAAAAGAAAAGCCTTGAAGGTAGAATAAATAATCCCAGATTTATGGAAAGTGCTCCAGAAGATGTGGTTCTGCAAACCAGAGAACGTATTGATGAAATAAATCAACAGTATCAAGCAGTTGAGGAATTGTTAAAATCACTGGTGGGATAAATTGACTGATATGGATATCGACACAAAAATATTAAAAGAAGGGCTTTATTCTTATGATGAAGTCCTATCTATATTGACGTCTCAAGGAAAGTTTCATATCAAGCTAGGACTTGAGAGAGTAAGCAGGATTTTAGAACTTTTAGGAAATCCGCAGGATAGTTTGAGAGTAATTCACGTAGCCGGGACTAATGGAAAAGGCTCTACCTGCGCTATGCTAGCTTCAATCTTGACTGAATCAGGTTATAAAACAGGGCTTTATACCAGTCCGCATCTTATTGATTATACAGAGCGAATCAAGCTAGGTGGACAGGATATTTCACAATTAGATTTTGCCCGATTGGTTGGCATGATAATCGAGTTGTCTAATCTTCATGATATCCATTTGACTGAATTTGAAATTTTGACAATTCTTGCTTTTGTCTATTTTCATGAGCATAATGTTGATTTTGTTGTACTTGAAACCGGACTTGGTGGTCGGCTTGATGCAACTAATGTAGTCAAGAAGCCTATAATTACTATTATCACAACTATTGATATTGATCATGTGGATAGACTTGGTAATACTATTGAGCAAATTGCTTTTGAAAAAGCCGGTATTATCAAGAATGATGTCCCTGTTGTTACTTTAAAAAATAACAATGGTATTGATATAATTGCTAAAACATCACAAGAAAAGCAAAGTCCTTTGATTCTAGCAGATCAATCAAGATATATATACGAAAATAACAAAGTAATTATAGGGAATACGGAATATAGTCTGCCTTTATTAGGGCTTCATCAGGTAAATAATTTATTCTTAGCTTTAAAAACAGTAAATGTTTTGGAAGATCAGGGTTTTGTTATCTCACAAGTAAAATCAGGCATTGAAAAGGTTAGTTGGCCAGGTAGACTACAGTATATAGAAGATAAAAATCTGCTTTTAGACGGTGCACATAATTTATCAGGAGCTGTATCACTTCGAGCGAGTCTTGATTCTTACTTTTCTGACAAAAAAATAATCTGGATTTATTCATCTTTAAATACAAAAGATTATAAATCTATATCTGAAGCTCTTTTTAAGACTGATGATGTAGTCATATTCACAAAATCCAGTTCGCAAAATGCCGTTGATCCGGAAATTCTTAAAGAAAATTATCTATTAAAAAGTATTAACAAAAAAATTTATTCAACTCATAACCTGAAAAAATCTTTAAATTTAGCTTATTCATTTATACAGGATAATCACACCTCAAACCCCTATGTGATCGTAGTATCAGGCTCGTTTTATATAGTGGGTGAAGCCTTAGAAATATTAAAAACTGATTGGCAATTTTAATATACGTTTTGTTTTTATATTTTCATAAATGGACAGATGACTTTCTCATAATCATACATGTGGGTAATTTTTTGAAAGTTATATATCTATTTTACTAATATAGTAATAGACTTTATGGCACAAATTAGGCAATAAACTATACAAGTCGAGCAAATAAAAGATTTTTATTTTTATTTATAGGAGTAAGTTATGATCAGTACAAAAGTTAAAGAAGTTAAAATTGTAATCGTTGAAGATTACAAATTAACCAGAGTAGGTTTGAGGTCTTCACTTAATGAATACGAGGGGATAACCGTAGTAGGTGAAGCAGAAGATGCCGAAAAGGGTTTATCGGTAATTAAAGAGTTGAAACCTGATGTAGTCCTTATGGATCTTGGCTTACCAGAAACAAACGGTATAGAAGCAACTCAACAGGTAAAAACTTTTGATGAAAGCATTAAAGTCATTATCCTGACTTCTCATGATAGAGACGAAGAAGTTCTTGCGGCCTTAGGTTCAGGCGCTAATGCATATTGCTTAAAAGATATAGATCCCGGTACTCTTGTAAATGTTATTAAAACTGTAAGTCAGGGAGCTGCTTGGTTAGACCCTGCTATTGCTAAAGTTGCCTTAAATTTATTCCCAAAACCAGAATCAACAAAAGTTCTATATTCAAATGAAGCACCTGATGCAAGAGCTCAGCTAACAGAAAGAGAAATAGAAGTTCTTAAGCTGCTTGTAAAAGGAAGAAGTAACACAGAAATTGCAAAAGAGCTTATTGTAAGTGTTCATACCGCAAAAGCTCATGTATGCAGCATTTTACAAAAACTTTGCGTAGATGACCGGGTTCAGGCCGCCGTTAAAGCTATTAAAGAGAATATTATATAATCTCTTATACCAATTTATAATTCAAACCTGGTTTAAAAAAGAGGTGTGTTTATATAGGAGCCTATGTGCCATGTCAATTTTAAGGCACATCAGATCCGGAATAAATACACCTCTTGAGTATTAATTCATTCAAGAATATTTGAAAGAGTTAGAAATTAATTCTTTCTTTTTCAATTACCAAAGGTCTTTTAAGTATTCTGGTTTGGATAGAGCCAATATATTCTCCTATTATGCCTATGAAAAATAATTGAACTGATGAAAAGAAGAATAGTCCTATAACAAGAGGTGCCATCCCTACATTGAAACTGTACCAGAATATAATTTTGTATATAAAATAGACTAAAGCAACCAGTAAGCTTAGAATAGATAAACCAAAGCCAAGAAAAGTTGCCAGTCTTAAAGGAACTCTTGTATAACTGGTAATTCCCAGCATTGCCATATCATAAAGGGTATAAAAATTATTCTTGGTTATGCCTCTTTTTCTTTCTGGTTGAACAAACTCTATTATTGCCTTTTCAAAACCTATATCGCAGATAAGGCCTCTAAAATACGGGTATGGATCATCAATTTCTCTTAAAATATCAACTACTTTTTTATCGTATAATCCAAAACCGGTATAATTCTTAACTAAACCAACATCTTTATCCGATAAGTTCCCTACAATCTCATAATAAAGTTTTCTGAAATAACGGATTAGAGACTTTTCTTTGCTTTCAGACTTTATTCCAAGAACCATTTTATATCCTTCTTCCCATTTTTTTATAAATTCAGGAATTAATTGAGGTGGATCCTGAAAATCAGCTGCAAGAGATACTACAGCATCTCCCTTTGCCTGAAGCAGTCCATGATAAGGGGAACGAATATGCCCAAAGTTTCTGGCGTTTACTATTACTTTTACGTTTTTATCTTTTTTGGCTATTTCTCTTAATATATTTACTGTTTTGTCATTTGAAGCGTTATCAATAAATATATGTTCATATCTGTAATGTTTTAGACCTGAAAATACTTCTTTTATATGATTATAAAGGTCTTCTACATTTTCTTCTTCGTTATAACACGCAGTCATTACACTGATTAATTTCATTTTTTCCCCTCAAACACGAATTTTTTATTCAATATAAAGGATATCATAGCAAGCGGAATTATTACTATAGCACCTGCTAGAAGCAAGTCAAATTTATATAGTTTGAAAATACTTAAAGAGGTCACATTTAATAAGTATATAAATGCATATACTCCTATAAATTTAAATATAAGACTGTTTTTGGAAATTTTAAAGACAAGTTTTCCTGTGGTTTTAAAGTTAAAAAGAACCCCTAATATTGTAGAAAATAAGACAGCGATGGAATAGTGAAGCCCTATAATAATAAAAAGGGCATACATTGAATATCCAAAAAGGGTATTTAGCCCTCCAACAAATAAGAATTTTATGAACCTTTTATCTATCATTATTTCCATTCCGGTATTAGCATATTATTTTTAAATTCTTCCCTGTCAAGGAAGGGGTACATGTCTTCAAGTGGTTTTGAAATCATTGTGCCATCAGCAAGACGTTCGGATGAAAGTTTTGGGCTAAACTGATAATCAGGAATAAGTCTTACATCACAGACAATAGGACCAGAGAAATTAAGAATCTCTTGAATTTTATTATGAATATCAGTGTGGGTATCAATTATTGCTGTAGACAGACCATAAGCTTCAGCTAATTTTGTAATGTTTGGCAGGCTTACCCCGCTATTTTTATCGCTGGCCACATAATTGCTGTTGAAAAAAGCGTCCTGCGTCTGTTTTATTGACATATAGCCATTATTATTAAAAACGAAGAGTTTTATAGGTAATTTATGATGAACGATGGTTTGAAGTTCCTGTATATTCATCTGAATACTACCATCTCCGGTTAAACATATAATTTCTTTTTTATTACTAGCAATACTTGCTCCTATTGCTGCTGGTAAATCATACCCCATCGAAGCACATCCGGAGTTCCATATTATTCTTTGGTTTTTCTTAATAATACCTGCTTGTAATAAGCAGATACTGGCTGTTCCATTTCCTGAGATTATTATATCGTTCTCTTTTAATAACTTGGTAAGCTCTTGTGTAAAATAGTAAGGATGTACAAGCTCTTCAGGTTTTTCATATTCAGGTAAAACTACAGGATAAAGTTTTTTGCGCTCCAAGCACCATTGTTGCCAGTAGTTCCAGTCAGGAAAATATTCTGATCTTAATTGTGCATTAAATTCCTCAAGAAAGACTCTGGCATCAGACTGAATAGCAATATCAGGCTGTAAAGTAGGCTTTTGCAATTCTGTAGAATCTATATCGATAACTACTTTTTTTGCAGCTCTGGCAAAACATTGCCAGTTATAGCTGACTTGTCTTATGTTATTTCTGGAGCCTATAGATATTACATAATCAGAATTTTGCAGGGAAAAATTGCCTGCACGATCACCAAGAGTTCCTATTTTGCCTGCAAACAACGGATGATCCGTTGGAATAATATCAGTTCCATTAAATGAGGTAACAACAGGTATTCCTGTCTTCTTAGCTATATCCAGAAATAATTCCTCTGCTTTTGCAATACGAATACCATGTCCTGCAATAAATACAGGCCTTTTAGCTGTTTTTAGATCCTTTATAACTTCTGATATTTGGGAACCTATTTTATCAAGATTAAAGTCAATTTCATCTTCTTTAAAATCATAAGTATTTAATTGAGTTTCATCAATTATGGATCCTTGAATGTCCATTGGCACATCAATCCAAACTGGCCCAGGCCTGCCATGGGTTGCTATATAAATGGCTTTATCAAGGATTTTCTTTATATCATAAGGATCTTTAATCATTTCTGCATATTTTGTTATAGGTTTTACTATATTTACAATATCTGCTTCCTGATCGCCAAGCTGTCTAAGTCTGATATGAGGACATGAACTGATTGTAGTTTCTTGCTTCACCTGTCCTGATATATATAGAACAGGAACACTATCTGTCCATTGCCCAAAAACACCATTTAACGTATTTATGCCTCCTGGCCCTGTAGTTACACAGACT
>DNSU01000132.1:0-427 GCA_003499585.1 Cyanobacteria bacterium UBA9579
TTAAATTCTGGCGGTGAGAGAGGAAGTCTGAATATTGGTGTAAGTTATTGAAAATAATAATTATAAAAATATAAAAAATTAAATATACCGACAAATATACCGACAAGTGAAAAAAGGAAAAATATCAGATCACGTATCGTGAATTCGATTCTTTAAATCTCGATACGTCAAATTTTATATATGGAATAAGTTTGATAGCAGAAAAAGATATAAATAGTTTTACGGCTTCTTTTGATTTTTATTCCAAATATTATCCTTTCAAATTAAATCTTATAGAAGGAGTTAGGAAAAAATTAACTCTTCAATAGAAATAAAGCCCTCATAAGAGGGCTTTATTTATTTCTTGATTTCTGGCGGTGTTGGATAGGAGGGTTTTGTTGGAATTAGCTTGTCACCCTTAATCACTCTTGTTGGTGGTGGCGGTGTT
>DNSU01000132.1:500-5743 GCA_003499585.1 Cyanobacteria bacterium UBA9579
CCGGTGGTGGCGGTGGAATAGTTTGGCTTTGCGACATTATGTCTCCCTCGATTTTTTGGTATAGAAAAAACATACTAACAATAAAAGTTAGTATCAATAGTAAGTAAGAAGAAACAGCTAATCTGGCTAACCATTTCTGTCTATATACATTATTTTCATAAAAGATTGCTGAGCAGCTTGAATATTGCGATGTGAGATAAATTAAAAATTGATCATCAATATATGTATTAACTGCCTGTTCGGTGGCATCTGGAAAATGGCTAATATAATGTTGCCTTAAAGTATTTCTATAATTTTCCATTTCTGAGTTTGAGTTTACAAGCTCGTCAGATTTTAGATTAGTAATACAAAACAAAGCATATATTACAAAAGCTAGTACTAGTGCAGCGGCCACCCAGAGAATGATAACAATACTTAATTGCATACATCCGAGCTTCATCAATTCTTCTTGCATACTGAAATTTGCAGTAATACAAGCAGTGATAAATACTGAAAACAGAGCCATTCTTGTATAAATTTTTTCTTTAAAATCGATATGAAAAAAATAATCTGATCGATACATCTCTAATCTTTTTTCCAGATCCATAGCTTCCCTTTGCCCCCCCCCCATTCAAATTCAATAATCTTAGTTAGTTCATTTTCCTATGTAGATAGAGGAAAACATTTTATTAGTCATGCTAGATCTAACAGATCAAGATATTGTTCAATTTACGCTAGTGTAGTGCCTTCGCTGGATCTTTAATATAAGCATGTGCTGGAACTCTTATTTATAGAAAAACCATCTGTGCTTTAAAAAACGCCTATTTCATGAATATGGCGTTTTTTATGCTTTTTGAATCAAAGATAAACTTTTATGCTTTCCGCATAAAAATACACTTTTGAATGAATAATGATCTACTACACCACAACGAAAACTGATTGTCTTTTAAGCTTAATGCAGTGCATTTCTAACGGCAGTGCAAAGTTTTGGTTCTCTGATTCTGTTAGTTTTTCAAAGTTCCATACTGTCATTCCAAAGTTGATCTTGGAGTATGGTCTCAATCTGGATGAATCTTTACGCAAGCGAAAATCAGATTATGGGGAACCAGTGTGGAGTTTAGTTATCAATTATGATCCGGCAAGGAATGATGTATTCCAGTTCTGGTTATTTACCACAGGCTATAGAGAAGCACGAAGAAGTAAGCTGACGCTAAAAGAAATACTCGCTAAAAATTCCAGCATGGTACAAAAGCAAAAGCTCAACAGTATTTTAACTGTCAAAAAAGAGAAGCTGCTACGCTATGGAGATTATGTACTTGGACAATACATAGAGTTCAGTGATCTTAAGCCTCAATTTTCTAAAACTTACTATCACCCAGAACAGTTTGGAGTGATATTTAATACCAAGACGATCCGAACAAAGACAATTGATAGTAATAAGAATTCAATTTACCGAATTTTTAAACCGTTCGACAATTTTGAATTAAAACGTCTTGCAGGTATTAATAGAAATTTTGGTTTTGCCTTCCTTGAAAATAAACATACTCGCTGGAATCAAACCTCTGTAAGTCAGTTTTTATTAAATCGGTTTGGGATTAAGTTTAATACTAATGTGAGTTATAACGATCGATTAAAAGAACTGACTAGGGTATTACGTGGAGTTCGTAAAAAGCACTTGGAGTTTTTCCAGCGTCATTCTCAGAAGAAAGTCCGCTACACCTGGTATCTATCAAAAGATTTTATGCAGTCGGCTGAAAGGGAGTTAGATAAGAAGATTGATTTAATCTCTACAGGTAAGGCAGATCGATTAAAAGAAGCTACATATCGATTAAGTGCACATGGTAATTTCCATGGTACACGGCACCAAATTGGAAAGTTACAGGCCAAGACCAGATCAAAATTAAATAGTAGGGATCCAAACCATAAGAAGCTAAATCAAATGTATTTCCCTCAAAATCTTCACTATGTACGGTTTACTGCTAAAAAGGCTCAGAATATGAAAGAGTTTGAATTGGTATGTCGAAATGCAGATAAGATTTATTTGAATAAACATAAAAGTTGGCCGGGAGATAAAGCCCGGCGTTTGAAAAATGAATAAAAGTATTTACATACTCTTAAAATAATCTTTTTTATTGCTGGATTATTACTAGCTCATGCATGCCAGAATTGACTAATGACTCTCATATTTTTTAGTTCTTTCTTGGTCGTCCGACCCGACTTTTAAAATTGGTTTTAAGAAATGGGATAACAACATTGGGGTCATATAATTTCTTACCTTCTCCACCTAAATTAAATAGCTCTAGTTTTTCCGAGAGGGTGTGTCTAGAAAGCGGGAAACGCTTTGTTAACCAGGCTAAATCTACAAGATCTGGATATTGTTCTTTTTCTAATGCGATAACTGTGGCACCGTGAATTGAATCTCCAATACATATTCTAGGTGGCATTTCACTTTCCACAGTGATGACATATTTTTGTTTAAACATAATAGCCTCGTCTTTTGCTTATTGAATTTTATGGACATGATCTGCCCAATATTATGTCCGGATGTTTTACCACTAGAAATATTAGGAAATTGGCATTAGTCGATACAGTATAAATTGGGAATATACCCGATATTGGTATCATTCCGAAAACGGTAATATTCCCAATATTGGGGTTTTGAACGATCCCGTTTTTGGGATTTTGAATGTACCCGTTTTTGGGATGCAGAACCTATCAATGAACCTACCAAAGAATCTGTCAGTTTAAGTGAGAAGAAAAGCACAACGTTTCAAGTGCTCATTAGAATGCTTTGAAGTTGGGATTTTGATGGAAGTTAGTAATTTTTGAAAAATATCTAAAAGTGAATCAATCTATAGCTTGATTTTGCATCCAGTTCCTCACTGAGCAATTCTAATAAGAAAAATGACCAAAGGTACATGAGGAATCTAAAGGCGCTAATACAAAAAATTAGAGCGTTTTAGGAATGCTTTTAAAAAGTATGATTTGACCTGCTTGGATACGCCGTATTGATAAACGGAGATTGAAGGATGGCATTGATTACTAGGTGGAGTAGAAGGCTAAAAATATAGTGTTTTGCGGTCTCCCTCGCGCGCGCGCGCGTTTTGTCGATCTTGGTACTCTTACGAAATCTCACTCCACAGAAATTTAAATCCAAATTCACCCATTTTTTGAGGACTTTAAGCGTTCTAAATTGCCATTAATGATTAGAAATTGGATGAATAGATATGAGTGAAATTATCTCACCAGGGGATACAGATTTCTTAGCTTACGTAATGGGTGGTGCTTACAAGCAATCTTATGTAGGCGCTGCCATTAGCTTGCAGAATGAACTAGAGCAAAAGATTGAATCTGGAGACCTTGAAAAGGCAGAAACAGGGTTAGTTCATCATTTTGGCAACAAGGTTTATGTAAGGGAATTTAAGGCCAAAGCAGGGACTTTAGTTGTAAGCAAAATGCATCGTACTGAACACTTCATTCTATTTTTAACTGGTAGCTTAAGTGTACTAACTGAAAACGGCGTAGAGCACATTCAAGCACCATGTATTCAGCGAACCATGCCAGGAACAAAGCGAGTAGCTTACTTCCATGAAGATTCCACCTGCATGACGATCCACGCGACTGAAAGCACAGATTTAGAAGAAATCGAAAAAGAAGTGATTGTCCCACATGGTGAGGAAGAAAAGTTCTTAATTTCTATAGGTCACAATATTCAGGAGTTTATCTCATGAGTTGGGCAGCAGTAGCAGCAGTAGCAGCAGTGGCAGGTACCGCACTTACAGGGTATTCAAGTTATCAAAGTAACAAGCATGCATCAGAGCAGGCTGAAGCGGACGGGAAAGCACAGCTTGCACGTGGTCGACTTGAAGCAGAGCGCATCCGCAAGGAAAAGGAAAAAGCACAGTCACGTGCACGTGCAGCAGCTGCGGAAAACGGGCTTGATGTGCACGAAGGTACCGCCGTAGTAATCAACGACCAGATTGAACTTGATGGTAACTATGATGCAAATATGGCCGAGATCACCGGTTATAACAATTCTCAGCGGTTACAGGCGGAAGCCAGTGTGTATGGGCGTAACGCGATGATGGCAGGAATTACGACACCAATTAACATGGTTGCTGCAGGTGCGAATGGGGTCGTCGATGTTAGAAAAGCAAAAGCTACTGCACAACAGCAAGCTGCAATTACGAGTGCAGCATCATCAAATACTACTGGTGGCTGGAAGTGATTAAGCTAAAAGTTAAGACGTAGGAATCCAATTCAGTGGCCTGAATAAGTCCATTTATACCAGGCCACTAAGTGATCTTATTTATCTAAATGTATTAAACGTAATAGGCGGAAGTATGGGGATTTATATTGAGCTTAATAATTTTGAAGTGCCCAAAAATCTTCTGTTTCTCAAAGCAGAAGTTAAGTACGGCGCACCTAATTATAAAAAGATGATTGATGAGCTAAAAAAATATCATGAAATGACTAACGAAAAGATTGCGTATCTATTACCAATCTCCGGTCCTAGTAGTGTGGCTGAATGGATGCGTAACGGTACTCCCAACTATGAAGCAGGAGAAGCATTTATTGAGCTTTGGAAAGCGCTCACTGATAAAACAAACCAAGATATCCCAAGGGTTAATAACTGGAGCATATAAGCATGCAACGACCAACAGTTCCGGCTTTTAAGCCTTTAGACTGTGATGATATGGAAAGATCAATCCAGCTATGTAATGGGATTGAATACTTGATTGATGAGTTTCGAAGGGAGATCAATGGCAAGGAACCAGCACAGTTGTTCAATGTTAAGTATAAAGATCATTTACTAAAAGTTGCTTCTCACTTGGAAGAACTGATCCATCGTCTTGCGTACTTAACAGCTAAGAACAATAGAGCTTTTTACTATAATCATCTCTATACAATTTTAATTAACTTGAATAGCTGTCCGAATACTTTAATTATTACGGCACATTATTTGGATCCTGATCAAGAATTTAAACGCCTCCTTAACCGGAATACATTCGAGTTTGAGTTAGGACAGATCGTGAAGAAGATCCAGTTTATAAAACGTGTGCTGGAATCGCTTTTTATTGGTCGTAAGTCTGGAGTGAAAAATATCAATCGTTGCTTTCATCAAACGAAGCGTACAGCCTGATTTTAGTCGAGAGATAGGAGCTATTTAGGCTCCTTTTTTCTGGACTAAATATACCCATTTTTTGAATGCCAATATCGTTCTAAATTGACTCTATTAATTAGATTTAGAAGGGTCGATAAAT
>DNSU01000064.1:0-2856 GCA_003499585.1 Cyanobacteria bacterium UBA9579
CTGCATCGGGGTTAATTCATTAAAAACTGTTTTGATTCATCTAAACAAGAAGACAGATTGTTAAGTTTATAATAAAGGATATCCACTGTTTACAACAGTGTGGAATGCCTGTAAACTACTATAATCCTAATCATGAAACCCTCTGTCCTTCCTGTAAATATTCAGGATAAATAAAATAATTCATTGCTAACAACTTTTTTTATTTTTCTTTTTTATTTAGTTTGATAGTTAAATAAAGGGAGTCTTTAAAATGTTAAATAAATTAGGATCAAATCAAAGCTTTAAAGGTAGAATAGAAGTTGCCAGAGAGTATTTAAACAGAGGAGAAACTTTTGAAACAGTATCTAAAGCTTTAACCCCAAACTTAAAAAAAAGGATAGAAAAAGAATTACCTAAAGATTGGGTTATAGAATTTAATACCCCTAATGATTGTAAGCTTATAATTTCTGATAACTATAATCCTGATAGAACTGTTTTAAGTAGTCCTCTCAGTAGTCCTAATAAAATTGATTTCATTGGTTTTTATACTACTAATAGAGAAAAATCAGTACCAGTTAAAGAATTTGTAAGAAACTATGTAAATAAAATTCTAAACCTTCATAAAAATTTACAAAATCGTGAATATGTTAAAGAAATACACGAAACCGGTTTATTAATGAGTTCGTGTATTAATAAAAAAATTAAAAAATCATAAAAAGGAAAATTGAAAGTGTTAAATAAATTAGGCTTAATTCAAAATTTTACAGGAAGAATTGAAATAGATCAGAATTGCAGAGATAAAGAAGCCATATCTAAAGCACTAACTCCAGAATTAAAACAAAAAATAAAAAACAAATTACCGGAAGATTGTGTTTTAAAATTTACTCCTTACGATGCTTCTCTGCTTGAGACTTCTAAATATGTGGGCTGTTCTGCAAGAAAAGAATCATTAACAGTAAATGAATTTGTGAAAAAATCAATTAATAATGCTATAAAACTATATAAAGAATTTCAAGACCCTGGATATGGTAAAAAGATTAGAGATATACAATTACAAAGAATGAAAGAACTTAAAGAATATATAAAATCACTGGGAGATAAAGAAGAAAAAGACAAATAAAAGTTATTCTTCTTCAAAATCAAAACCGTCTTCGTGGTAAATTCCACCGCCACAAATGATTTCTATTACTTTTAATAAAAACTGTTTTGGTGCATCTACCTGATTTAAATAAAATTCCTGATTACCAAGGTGTTTTATCTTTAAAATAGCCGGAGTTAATGTATCAGCAGGTACATAAAGTGAGGCTATTTCACAGGTTAAAATACCGGGGTACTCCTGATCCTGAATATCAAGTGAAGCATCAAGAAAATCACCACTAAGAGCCAGAATTCTACCTGTAAATAAAGGAGTATTTTCATTTCTAAATAATGCCTGTGGCTTTGTATTACCTCTGGTGGTAAAACTTATAGAATGCCAGAGAATACTTAGAATCCCTACTGATTTATCAGCATCTGTCTGGCAAAATATTTGAGATTCAGGAACTCCTCTTGCTGTGAAATTTTCTTTTAAACTTTCTGTAACTTCTTCCATATCACGAAGAATTCTGTAAAACATCTTTGTTGTATTATCTGCAGCTTCTTTATATTCTTTATATTGTTTATACATATGGCTTGATACGAGATTTAATCTCTCTTGTATAGCAGTAGGCCTGTTTATAATAATTTCCATATCATCAAAATTGTTATTCATAGTATAAATAATCTTTCCTGTTTTGTTTTTTCTCCCCCGATACTTAATATTTTATCTTTTTTTATTAAAAAACAAAATAAAATATTAAGTTTTAAAAAACAAAAATAATTAAATACTAAAAAAATCAGTTGAACGGAGTATTTTTTAATAGGTTTAAACCTATTGGTTTATAGGGATAAGAGTTTTTAGATACATCAAAGGGTGGATGATAAAGGTCATTCATATATAGTAATTTAATTATAGTCTTGGGAAAGTATAACAAAAATTAGGTTAAATCCTTAGGCTTGGTGAGTGAGAATAGGTTGGTAATATGGAACTTAACGGTTTAGAAATAACCTTAAGGCGTATAAACCAGTTAGAATCGTTTTTCAATAAACTGGATAATATTGCCCCAAGAGAAGATGCTGGTTTTAAGGAAGTTTTAAAACAGACTTTAAACCAGACTGAAGCTGTTTTACCAAAAGAAATATTTATACAACCATTTTCACATGCAGTTAATACACCTAAGACAGAAGTAGATTCAATAATTCAAAAATACGCAAAAGAAAACAATCTTGATGGAAACTTAGTAAAAGCTGTAATTAAGGCAGAATCAGGTTTTAATCCTGAAGCAAAATCCCCTGTTGGAGCTTTAGGCTTAATGCAATTAATGCCTGGTACAGCAAGAGTTTTAGGGGTGGAGGATCCTATGGATCCAGAGCAAAACATAGCCGGTGGTACTAAATATTTAAGAAATATGCTGGACAGGTTTAATGGAAGAGTTGATTTAGCTCTAGCAGCGTATAATGCAGGACCTGGTGCAGTAAATAAATACGGAGGGATACCTCCTTATAATGAGACTCAAAATTACGTAAAAAGAGTTCTGGAATATCAAAAACAATTTTCCGGTAACTAAATAAAAATCTGGGGAGAGTAAAAAAGATGGTAAGGGGAATAGATATAGCTGCAACCGGGATGGTGAGTCTAACTCACTATCATGACATTATTGCAAATAATTTAGCTAATATTAATACTCCTGGTTTTAAGCAAACTTTAGCCAGTTTTAAAAATCTTGAAAATCTGGAAGTTAGTAAAATTGATGCGGCTCAAGGTTTTAAAAACAATGAATCTCCAGGTATTGTCAGTGC
>DNSU01000064.1:2911-5759 GCA_003499585.1 Cyanobacteria bacterium UBA9579
CCAGGTATTGTCAGTGCAGGAAGTGTTTTAGATTCAACAACTTTTGATTTTAGACAGGGAAGTGTAAAAGCAACAGGAAACCCTTTGGACTTAGCAATACAAGGAGACGGATTCTTTGTTGTTAGAACACCCGATGGTGATGCTTATACCAGAAACGGAAATTTTATTAAAAGTGAAGATGGAAGTATTACGACTCTTGACGGGTATCCTGTACTTGGAGAATCAGGAAATCCTTTAAGTGTGAATAGTAATAATTTTGATCCTAAGAAATTAAAAATTCTTAGTAATGGTGATCTGGAAATAAACAAAGAAATTGTAGATAAGGTAAAAGTAGTTGATTTTAATGATAGAAGTCAATTAAAAACACTGGGTAATTCTTTATTTAAACCTGTAAACGAGGACAACGTTAAAGATGCGGAGAATTACCAAATCACTCAGGGTTCTTTAGAATCATCAAACGCTAATGTTATAGAATCGATGATTAAATCTATAGAAGCAATGAGAGCATATGAAGTATTAACAAAGAATATAGAGACAGTAACCAGAGGTATTAATAAGACTGTAAATGAAGTAGGACGTATAAAAAGATAATTAATTAAGACTTAATAAGGTTGGAGGTTTGATATGTTAAGGTCCTTAACCACAGCAGCAACAGGTATGATAGCACAACAAATAAATATTGACGTTATTTCCAACAATTTGGCCAACGTTAACACTACCGGTTACAAGAAAGTCAGAACCGAATTTCAGGATCTGCTTTCTCAAACATTAAAAGCACCCGGTGCTCAGGGAGCTCAAGGTACAAATCAACCAGTAGGTATACAAATAGGTTTAGGAACAAGAACATCTGCAACAAACAGAATTTTTACTGAAGGTGTTATGAAATCTACTGGAAATAAACTTGATGTAGCTATAGAAGGAGATGGGTTTATACAGGTACAAAGAGATGATGGTACTGTTGCTTATACTCGTGACGGTAGTTTAAAAATAGATGGTAATGGCCAGTTAACTACAAGTGATGGTTATATTATTCAACCACAAATTACCATACCTCCAAATGCTACAGATATAACCATTACACCTGATGGAAGAGTTTCAATTAAAACAGCCGGAGATACAGCACAAACAGAAGTTGGCACATTACAACTTACAAAATTTGCTAACCCTGCTGGCTTAGAAGCCTTAGGTAAAAATCTTTATTCTGAATCTTCGGGTTCAGGTACTGCTATTCAAGGTACAGCAGGTCAAGAAGGCTTTGGTACTGTACAACAAGGATTCTTGGAAGGTTCCAATGTTCAGGTAGTTGAAGAATTAATCAACTTAATACAAGCAGAACGAGCTTTCGAGGTTAACTCTAAATTAATTACAGCTTCAGATAATATGCTTAAAACAACTAATCGTATCGGCTAATAAATAATTTAAAGTAATAAAACAAGGGGATTGGGGTAATTGAGAAAGCTAGTTAAAACAGCAGTTATAAGTTTAGCTCTTCTAATAACTAATATTGGAAAAGTTAACGCTGCTGTTTTAGATTCTCATTTTATTATTAAACAAATTAAAAAAGATGTAGTTGAGCAGGTTAGTTCAACGGTAAGTGGAAAAGTAGAAGTAGAAGTAACAAGTTTACCTTATAAAACAATAGAAGTACCTGATGGAAAGGTAGATGTAGTTACAAATATTAATCTACAGTATTTTAGTTCACTTACAGTAGCCAGAGTAGAGATTTTAGTTAATGGTCAAAAGGCTAAATCATTTGGGGCACCATTAAAATTATCAGTATATGACAAAGTCTGGGTTGCTCAGGATGTAATAAGCAGAGGTAAAAGTTTATCAAATTCTAATCTTACACTTGAGAAAAAAGAACTTGGTTTAATGGCAGAAAATGCAGCAAGAGAAGATTTTTCACCTTATAACTGTTTTGCTAAGAAAACATTTAAGCCCGGAGATATTATAGATACAAGATATGTGGAAAAAACACCCCTTGTTATGAAGAACAGTCCTGTTTCTGTAATTTTTAAATCTTCAGAAATCACAATTACAATGTCAGCTAAAGCTCTTGATGATGGAAAAATTGGTGATTACATAAGAGTTAGAAATAATAGATACAAAAAAGATTACATAGGTAAAGTTATAAGCGCAAATACCGTTCAGGTAAATATATAGGGATAAAAAATGAAAAGAGAATTATCAAAAACATTAATAACACTAATAATAATTAATACAGTTACGGGGCCTGTATATGCTGAATCTTTATTTAGAACAGGCGTAGCTCAAAATGTTTATACTATACAGCCAAGATCTTTATTCAGTACAGTTAGAGCCAAGAATATCGGTGATTTAGTGACTATTTTGATAGATCAAGAAGTTACGACTTCCGATGATGTACAACTTAATGTTAAAAAATCATCAGATACAACAGACAATTTCTCAGCTACTTTAAACACAATTTTACCAAATAAGATCAAAAAATTTCTTCCAAACGATCAAATACCAAACATGGATGAATTTGGCGGTGGTTCTGAAACTAAAAATCAAACAAGTTTAACGAGAACATCGAAATTTAAAGATACTCTAACAGCACAGGTGGTTCAGATATTACCTAATGGAAATCTTGTGGTTCAAGGTAAAAAGATAGCAGTGAATGCCGGTGAAAGAGTAGATATAGTAGTAAGTGGAATTATTGATCCAAGATTACTTGATAATCAAGGAAGGATAGATTCAACCCTGGTAGCAAATTTACAAATGGCAGTAGTTGGAAAAGGTACAGTATCAAGGTCTGATTCAGAAGGTACGGTAAACAAGATATTTAGATATTTATTCTAATTAATTAGAACACACTAAACGGAGA
>DNSU01000064.1:5837-5990 GCA_003499585.1 Cyanobacteria bacterium UBA9579
CGGAGATGATTTGGGGATGAGATATTTAGCATTATTATTAATAACAGCATTAATGAGTTTAAATTTTACAGCTTTGGAAGCTCAGGCTGGAAGAGTAAGAATCAAAGATATTACTCATATTGAAGGTATTAGAGATAACCAGCTTGTTGGATA
>DNSU01000194.1:0-6435 GCA_003499585.1 Cyanobacteria bacterium UBA9579
TTTATTACTTTTCAGATAGCTTCATGGTAAAGCTAACTTCTTAATAGTTTATTTATAGTATCTCTGATGAAGAAAATTATAGTATCATTAAGTCATGTTTTTTGTATTTGACTGGTAAAGAATCAAAATATATCCAATTTTTACAGAATTTACAAGTATAAGATTATTTTAATAGCTTAATCTGTTAGGAAAAATAGAAAAATGGGCAAAGTAACATTCGTTATTGGCGGAACTAGAAGTGGAAAAAGTAATTTCACTGTTAAAACAGTAGGAAGCATAAGTGATAAAGTAGCCTATATAGCTACCTGCGTGCCTTATGATGATGAAATGCATGAACGTGTAAGACTTCACAAGCAGGAAAGACCTGGTAGCTGGCTTACAGTTGAAGAGCCTGTTAACCTTGCTCCTAGATTAAAAGAAATTGATTCTCAGGTAGATGTAGCAATTCTTGATTGCCTTACGCTTTTTGTAACAAATCTTTTAATGGACTGTAATCTTGAAGAAGAGGAAATAAAATCCAGACTTCATGAGGTTATGGCAGCTTTAAAAGAAGTAAAATACGATACATTTATTGTATCTAATGAAGTGGGTTTGGGCATTGTGCCTGAGTCGTCTCTTGGCAGAAAATTTAGGGACATTGCAGGTAGGGCAAATCAAATTGTTGCAGAATATGCTGATGACATGTTTTTTGTGGTTTCTGGTGTACCCATGAAGCTTAAAGGGCAAGGACTTTAGAATGATTATTCAGGGCAAACATGCTAAGATTAAATTACATAAGGAGAAAATCAGGGTTCTGAAAACTTATGAGGATTCTTCCTATGTTGATAACGAGTATTTTGCTCTTGATTTTTTGGCTAAACAGGGAATAATGAACCTAAATCCCTTAAAAGAATCGGTTTATACAATTTCTATGGATTTAATTACTGAAGCTCAAAGTCCAAAAATAAACACCCCCGAAGAAAGAGATTACTTAGTTACCAACCTGGTATCCTATTTAAAAAATCTTCATTCAAATTCATACAAAGAATACGGACTATATATTACCCATGAAGACTTGTTTTTAGATAATTTTCTGGTTTGTAATAACTCTAATATCTTGTATTTTATTGATTGGGGGTTATCTAAAAAAAGAGAATCAATATATCCTGACATAGCTTCAGCTTTATTAGGGGCTTTTAATGATTATCCTGAAGATTATAAATTATTTCTGGAAAAATATTTTGGCAGTATAGCTGATGTTGATTTAAATGCAATAGCTACAAACATTGCCGATCTAAGTCAAAAATACAGCTCTATTAGAGAAAAGAATAATATTGAAACGGATTCACTAAAATTAAGATTGAAAAATGCAATGGAAACAATAAATAAGCTGTCTTCGTAAGTTAAGGATTTTACCATGAGGATAATTGACCTTATTATAAATAAAAAGTTGCTTACCTCTAAAAAGGAGATAAGCTATGTTTTCTAAATACAAGCATGGCGGTGGTTATAAGCAAGCTTCCACAAATGAAAGCATTAACTGGAAACAGGTTACTGATTATTCTACTTCTATTAACTGGAAGGCTACTGAGTTTTATCCTGAGCACTTAATCTATTTACATCAGGAAAGTATAGAGTATCCTGATGCAACTTATGCTGAATTAAAAGAAGTAATTGAGGATACGTATAATTACTCTAGAGACTTCTTCTTGCTGACTCATGGAGCAAACGAAGCAATATCCAGCCTGTTTCATATGTTTTTATTGCAGGGTTATAAAGATAAATCAGTGGTTCTGGTTGGGCCTACATATTGTGAATACAATAAATATGCTGATTTAAACGGATTTAAGAGCATAAAATTAAGTTTTGAAGATTTTAATTCCACATATGAAAGCTTAAAAAATAAGATAGTTGTGATTGTTAATCCTAATACGCCTTTTGGATTTTACTTTGATATAAAAGATAAAATCGAATACCTTCTTGATGCCGGTTCAATTATGGTAGTAGATGAGAGCTTTATTGATTTTACCCAGAAGCCATCAATGTATGAATTGATTGAGAATAACCCTGATCTATATATTATTAAGTCATTGACCAAGTTCTACGGATCAGCAGGTGCAAGATTAGGGCTTGTTATAAGCAGTAATAAGCTACTGACAGACTTCCTGAGTGTATTGCTGCCTCCATGGACTATTTCTGCATACGATAATTGGTTTTACAAAAATATGCTGACTCATTACAATCAAATCAAAAAAGAAACTTTAGAATGGGTTAGTAAACTTAATGAAAAAGCTGATGAGGTTATAGAAACTTCTAAAAACGTGATTTATTACCCAGAATCAGTTACGAGTTATCGTGTATTAGAGATAAATTCTGACTTTTTAGTAAAAAATCAGATTGAAGATTTTAGAAAGTTCTTATTACGAGAATATAACATATACATTAGGCCCACAGGAGACTTTTTTGGATGCACAAAAAATTCATTCAGGGTGGGATTAAGATTAGCTAATGAAAATGAGCCATTATGGAAGGCATTAAGGGATCTGGGATGAATAAAAGAAAAAATTTACTGTTTATAGGAACTACTTCTAACGCCGGTAAAACCTTTATAACAGGTTTTGCGGGGAAGATTCTTAAAGAAAAATTTGGAATAAAAACCTGTCCTTTTAAAGGCCAGAATATGTCTAATTACGCAATTGTTTGTGAATATGACAAAGAAATATCTATAGCTCAGGCATCTCAAGCTCATTTAATGAATGTAGAACCTAAAGCTGATATGAATCCTGTACTGTTAAAGCCCTTGGGAGAAGGACGCTCTCAGGTTGTGGTAAGAGGTGTTCCTAAAAAAATCACTTCTGCTCGTACTTACTATCAGGAGATTGATGATTTAAAGCCTGAAGTCGATGCAGCTTATGAGAAATTAAAGCAAGACTACGATATGCTCGTTATAGAAGGAGCTGGCTCTGGATTTGAACTTAATTTAAAAAACAGAGACCTTGCCAATCAGCACATGATGGAAAAAGAAGATGTTAATATTGTTTTAATTACCAATATTGAAGATGGTGGTGTATTTGCGTCGATCTTAGGCTCTTATCAGTTAATGTCCGATGATATAAAATCCAGATTTAAAGGTGTTATTATAAATAACTTTAGAGGCGATGTTACTCTGTTCGATGAAGGGATAGAGATAATAGAGAAATGGGGAATCCCTGTATTAGGGGTTATTCCTAATATTAATTATGGTATTGATAGTGAAGATTCATTGGCTATAATGCAAAGTTATGGAGAAAAGAATCAAAATATCGTTCAAATAGGAGTAATAAAGTATCCGAGAGCTAGCAACATTAATGACATCGAGCCATTGGTGCATGATCCTAACGTTCAGGTATCTTTTATTAACCAGAGAACCAATCTGGATATGTTTGATAAGGTAATACTGCCCGGTTCCAGAGCTGTGATTGATGATTTAAGGTGGCTTAAGAAAACCGGGATTTATGAAGATTTAAAGAATACAAGAGCGCAAGTTTATGGAATATGTGGCGGATACCAGATGCTGCATAAACAGATTAATGACCCTCTTGGTACAGAAAGCGGAGCTGGTAGTTCTGATAGTGAAACAGGATTAGGATTTATATCAGGCAATATTGAATTTAAAGTAGAAAAAGTTTTAAAAAGGCAAGATTATAACCTGTATGAAGGCATAAATGTGCATGGTTTTGAAATGCATACTGGAGTATCAGACAGCCATCCAGTATTTTTTGAGTCTCCAAAAGTGAAAGGCTCTATGGTACATGAGATTTTCCACGATGATAATTTTAGAAACTGGTGGTTATCTTCAGGCACAGAAAAAAACTTGCAGCAATGGAGTTTTAGAAACTGGAAAAAAGGCATTCAGGATAATGTTGCTGCGCAGTTAGCAGAGATTATTGACTGGGAAAGGATGCTAGGGTAATTATGATCTGGGGCGATAGCTGGATTTTAATAGCAATAATAGCAGTGGCAGTTGACCTTATAGTAGGTGAATTTCCCGGAAAACACCCTGTTCAGTATCTTGGTGATCTGATCAAGTGCTTTGAAAAGGTTATTTATAAAAATTCAGTTATTAGAGGATTTATATTAGCAGTAGTAGTTATTGCAATTGTAGCGGCTATAGCAGCATTTATTCAAAGCGTTGTAATGAAGTTATCAGTCATTCCTGCTGTTATTATCTTAGGAGTCTTTGCATCAACAGGTTTAGCCAGCAAAACATTAAAAGATTATATAAAAAAAGTCTTACTTGCTTCCACTGATGAAGAAAGAAGAGAAAATCTGGCTATTATAGTTACTAGAAATACTAAATTATTAGATGATAAAAAGGTTTATAGTTCATTAATCGAATCTCATTCAGAGAATCTATCAGATGGAGTGGTTGCGCCATTATTTTATCTAATAATATTGGGGTTCCCTGGCCTTATGGTTTATAAAACCATTTCTACTCTTGATTCTATGATAGGTTATAAAAATGAAAAATATGAAAATTTTGGCAAGGTTTCAGCTATGATTGATGATGTAGCAAATTATATACCTGCAAGGATTACAGGATTTATAATATGGAGATTAAGTAGGGACAGAATCAGCTGGAAAAATCTTGAAAAAGAAGCTAAATTATATAGTTCTAGTCCTAATGCAGGTTATCCTGTTGCAGCAGCTGCATATAATCTTGGTGTTAAATTAGGTGGACCTGTTTATTATGGCAATAATCTGGTAAATAAAGCTGAAGTTGGAAAAGAAAAGACACAAGATTATCAAAAAGCTGCTTTTGACTTTTTAAGTGTGCATAAAAAAGTGGATATAATTGTTTTATCGGCATTAATCTTATACTTTGCATTAAAAATGTTTATAATTTAAGAAATTACAAAGGAGAAATATAAATATAATGAAGCGATTAAGGCATTATGATAAAGATTTAGCTGTGGTATTATCCGTATTTGGGTCATCAGATGACTCTGCAATGGAACAATATTTGCAATTGCAAGAAGAAGTGAAGCAAAAGCTGCCTGATGATATGGATGTCAGGATTGCTATATCTTCAAGGACGGTTTTAAAAAAGTTAGAGCAAAAAGGTCAGAAATATTATACCCTGCCTGAGCAGTTGGCTAATCTTGACAGATTAGGGCACAGGAAAGTGATTGTAAGCTCTGTCAATGTATTTCCAACTGAGGAGCATAGATATTTAGAGCGTATAGTTGACGCTTTTCGAAGTATATCAGATAGATACGAGATAACAGTTCCTCTTTTTACAAAGTCTAAGAAAACAAATGAGTTTCTGGATTATCTTGATAGTGAATTACGTGCTAAATACAATGCCGCTAATGTAATTTATGTAGCTCATGGAGCGCCAAATCTTAACTCTTCCGGGAGTCAATCTTTTGCTTATGCAAGAGACTATCTTAAATTACTAAACCCAAGAAACTTTTTCTATACTATTGAGGGCTCTTACCCTTATAAAAAAGAGTTCTTTATGCAGGAACTGGAGAAATTAGGACCTGTTGATAATACTGATACTATTCTGGTTGTACCGTTGCTTCTTGTAGCTGGAGTTCATAATAAAAACGATATTCAGGAAATTAAAGAAGAATTGTCTGAAAAATTTGATAAAGTACAAATACCTACAGACTTTCTAAGTAGTGGTGCTTTTTCACTTTTAAAATTGCAAAAAACAAGAGAATATTTTGTAGATGAAATTGCAAATAGTATAAATTGGCTAGTTTGCAGATGTGGTAATAAGGAGAAGCTATGACGGCTAAATTTTATATAATTTCATTAGGCCCTGGTAATCCTGAATTGATCACAATTCAGGCACTTAGAGTATTAGAAGATTGTGATGTTATTTTTGTGCCTGTAAGATCACCGAATCTGGAATGGAAAGGTTCTGTTGCCTATCAAATCCTTAAAAATATATATGATACTCATGAAAAATGGTTTAAAGACTCAGCTGAATCCTTTAATTTCATAAAAAACTGGGAAGAAAAGTTTGCCCCTATCTACACTCCAATGAGCTACGACCCTGACAGCTGGAAAGATCAGGTAGAACAAATACTTAATGCCTGCAATTCTCAAAGCAGGGTTGGATTTGTAACTCTTGGAGATGCAGGTTTATTTAGTTCAGCTTATTATTTGCTCGACATAATTACCGGGAAACATCCTGAAATTTCTCAGAATACCGAAGTAATCCCCGGAATAAGTTCAATTTCTTATGCTTCTTCCCTGGTTAAGAAGCCTTTATGTCTGGGCAACTCTAAATTAGAAATTGTTCCTATGCATGGAGAGGAAATACACTCTACTAAAGTTTATATGCGACTTCATAAAGGTGATGATGTTAGCAATTTAGAGGGTAATGGTTTATACTATTTTGAGAATCTGGGATTGAAAAATGAATCATTTAGCAAAGGAACTCCCGGAATAATTGAGAATTAG
>DNSU01000194.1:6494-12809 GCA_003499585.1 Cyanobacteria bacterium UBA9579
GGAATAATTGAGAATTATCTTACCGTAATTATAGATTTTGCTTCACCATCAGCACCATCTATGAAGGAGAAATAATATGAAAGCGGTAGCAATATCAGCTTTAGCATCAGGACAGGGAAAGACCATGTTTACCATGGCCCTCTTGCACTGGATAAAAACAAATATAGGCTCAGTTAGACCTTATAAGGTCGGCCCTGATTACATTGACCCAAGATTTCACGAGAAGATTACCGGGGTTGACTCTATTAACCTTGATCTATATATGATGAAAGAAAATGAGCTAAAAAGCACTTTTCTTTATTATGCAAAAGGTTATGACAATCTGGTTGTCGAAGGAGTTATGGGCTTTTATGACGGAATAGATTATGGAACTTCTACTTATGAAGTCACTAAAGCTTTAGCTGTTCCCACTGTTCTTGTGGTTTCAGCTGAAGGCTCATATGCAACCATTGTCCCTACCTTAAAAGGAATGATGGAATATAAGCCAAACAACACTATTAAAGGCGTTATTCTTAATAAGCTTTCTTCTGAAAAGCATTTCCAGACTATTAAAAGTCAGATAGAAAAAGAACTCCCACAATTAAAAATACTTGGATGGATTCAAAAAAATCTTGATGCAATCTCATCCCGCCATTTAGGGCTGGATTTAACGGAGCTTAATAGTGAAAAATTGGATCAACTCTCAAAACAGGTAATGAAAAATATTGATGTTCCTGAACTTTTAAAGTTTATGGAGGATAAAAATGAGATAGAATGTGAAGCTGATCTCTGGCTTCAAGAAGCAGATAAGGTAAAACAAGTCTGTGGAAACCTGAACATTACTATAGTTAATGATGAGGCGTTTTCTTTTATCTATCAGCAAAATATCGATTTTCTGGAAAAAGTATTTGGAAAAGTCCACAGGGTTTCTGCTTTAAAAGATGAAGAAATACCTATTGAAACAGATGTTGTTTATATCCCCGGCGGATATGTAGAAACTCCTGAAGTAGCACCAATTTTGCATACAGCTTCTCGCTTTAAGCAAAGCCTGCAAAAGATCGCCAGTTATCCTGATAAAAGAATTTATGCAGAATGCGCCGGGTTAATGTTTCTTGGGGCTAAAATCCAGACAACTGATGATCAGGTAATAGAAGGAGCTGGAATTTTACCCTTAAACTTTGAAATCCAAAAAATCAGGCATAGGTTAGGTTATTATAAAGCAGTGGATAAAGATAGTTTTACTATATATAAAGGGCACGCCTTCCATTATTCAAGACCTGCGCTGATTGGTGAAGATGAATCCTGCATAAAATGGGGATTATTTAAAGACAGAGATAAAGAAGCAACAGCAGGTGCCTGGACTAATGAAAATGGGAATGTTTTAGGAACATACCTGCATTCATTATTCTTTAATCAGCCTAATCTGGTATTGGAATATTTGTGCCCAAATTCTGCACTACAGAAAATATAGAGGTTTTTATTAATGTTGAACACTTTAGATAAATACATTCCTTCAGTTGCTGTTGAAATTGCTTCGCATTTCAAAGGCAACTTCAGAAACATATTTATCTATCTGTTTAAATTTAAATTGTTTATTTAAATCGATTCTAATGGAGAAATGTAATGATAGATTTTGAGATAAAACAACCGGAAGTGAAAGGTCCTCAGGAAATTGAGAATCTTTCTATGGAAACTATAACATCTGAAGCTAAAGATTACCCAAGGTTTCAGGAGTTTACACCTGATCAGCAAAAAGTAGCACAAAGAATGATTCATACTACTACCTGTTTTGATCAAATTATTAATAATATCTATTTTTCTAAGAATGCAACTGAAAAGATTAAGCAGCTTTTAAGCGATGGCGCATCTATTATTACTGATACTAATATGATTAGAGCTGGTTTAAGTAAGGTTTATACTGAAAAATATGATAATAAAGTCATATGCTATGTTGCAGAACCTGAAGTCAAATACATTTCAGAAGAAGAAGGTGTTACAAGAACAGTTGCAGCAGTAAAAAAGGCTTTATCAGAGCAAAAGAAAGCCTCTCCTGTTATACTGGCATGTGGCAATGCTCCAACTTTTCTATATGCAGCAATTGAATATCTGGTAAAAAACGAATGTGATTTATCCAATATTGCTATTCTTGGCATGCCGGTAGGCTTTGTGAACGTAGTGGAAAGCAAGGAGTATGCTCTTGATTTTATGAACAAAACTGGAGTGGAAGGAATTATAATGCAGGGTAGATATGGCGGATCACCTTTAATAGTCAGCTGTCTGCATGCCTTATACAAGCTGATTCCTTAATAAGTTAGTTTTGGAGGGGATATTCTCTCCGTCACTGTCCTCGACGAATCACGCACCTTGCGGAGGTTCCTGCGAGAACAGACCCTCCTTAAACAACTTTCATAATTTTTATAAATATAATCTTTGGGAACAAGAATATGTGCAAAAAAAACTCGATGGGTTCTGATGTAATTGAAGGCTTTGCTTGCAAGCCAAAGGAACTCGATAAAAATAAACCTATAATGTATTCAGCTGTACAAATATTTATCTGTGACGGTCATAGGTGCCAAGATAATCAATCTTCAAAGGAATTATCTGATAAAGTTAGAGAAATTATCAAAGAACTTAACTATGACAAGGGTGAAAATCGTGTAAAAGTCACAAGAACTCATTGTAACGGGGCATGCCGATTCAGAAAATTCGCCTATACATACACTAATCTCAAGGCTAATAACTTTAATCCTGATCTTGCTTATACGGCATGGAAAAGAGTCCATGAATGGAATGATGATCAGTGGAAAGAGTTAATAATTTCACTTATTGAAGGTAAAGAGCCTGAATCCTTAAATGATTTCAGGGTTGAAGACAAAATATACGAAGAAAACCAGAAAAAACATCATTAAATATGCGGAGAAACGAGTTGAAAACAGCTAAGATTTTAAAATCCGGGTATACTACAGGAAGCCATGCCACTTCTGCTCTAAAGGCTGCTTTATTTGCTTTATTCACAGGTAATACTGAGTTTAACTCCGTTTCAATAAACCTGCCTGAGGGTGACGATGTTGAATTTGATATTGAGAATATTGAAAAATCTGAAAATTATGTTCAGGTAAGTGTAATAAAATCTGATAATGATGATATTGACGTTACTAAAGGCTGTAAGATTATTTGCCATGCCGGATATAAGGATATTTCATATTTAAAACAAGAAATAGACCATCAGCCGCATTGTTTACAGCTAGACATCGGACGATTATTTATATATGCAGGAAAAGGACATGGAATAGTTACTAAAAAAGGGCTTGATGCTCCTGTTGGTTTTTCTGCTATTAATCCTGTACCTTTAACAATGATGCGAGAAGCTGCTAATCAGGTATTTAAAGAACTAAATATTAAAGAAAAAGAAATATTTATTGTATTTGAAGTAGAAAATGGTGAGGAAATAGCTAAAAACACTGCAAATGCAAAGGCTGGGATTCTTGGCGGCATTTCTTTTATAGGTAAAACTGGAATAGTAAAGCCTATCTCAGTCGATGCTTATCTTGATTCATTAGCCGCTGAAATTAATGTTGCCGGTCAAAATGGGATAAAAAATATTGTATTTACAATGGGCAATTCTTCGTTAAAGCTTGCACAGAATAATTACAAACCTGAAAATGACTACATCGTGGAAATTGGAAATTTTGTATTTGATTCATTAAAGCTGTTAGCAGGTCATGGGTTTAATAGAGTTGTTATAGTTACTAATACCGGAAAACTAACTAAAATTGCACAGGAAAAAAAGAACACAAATAACCGTTATGGGGATATTGATTTTAATATGGTAAAGTCATGGCTTGAAAATGGGGATTTTCCTAATGTAATAACTGAGATTTGTGATGATATAACTATTATTGGTTCACTTGAAAAAACTATAATTGCTGAATATCCTGAATATCTAGACAAGTTTTATCAAATTATAATTAATAATGCATTAATTGAGTTAAAGAAATGGGCTGATGAATTAGCTTTAAGAGATTTGTTGATTGAGATTATTTTAACCGATGGAGAAAAAGTCAAATACCAAATGAATAACAGAGAATGTTAAAGGCTGGAACATTTTCTCAGTAGCTGTTGAAATTGTTTCACATTTCAAAGGCTACTTCGAAAACATTCCAGCCAAATAAATGAAATTAATACCTGTTATAAAAAATTCATACATAAATGCTTCTCATATCTTCAATATGAAAGTAAAATATTTATACAAATAGTAAATTAATAACTGTCAGGAAAAATAAAATGCTAACAATAGCCGGTTCTGGAATTAACTTATATTCTTTAGCTGAGATATCGAAAAAAGTTCAGTTATCACAGTTTGACTGTCTAATAACTGATGTCAATTTTGATAATGGGGAAAATAGAGCTTTAATTCCTTCAGGGGTTGATGCTTATTTTCTGCCTTTTAAGGAAATAAGACCTTTTATTAAGGAAAGATATTTACAAAACAAAAGAATATTATATGCAGTAACGGGTAGCCCTATATTTTTCTCTGCGACTAAAAGCGTTTTAGAGTTTTTAGAAAAAGAAATTCCTGAATTTAATGCCGAAAAAGTAAATATACTGAGCGCTGAATCTTCTAAAGATTATATTCTCAGGAAGCTAAATATATTAGAGAATGAAGTCACTTCTCTTTCTTTACATGGCAGGGATTATCTTGATCTGACTAAGTTTTTAGCAACAAAATATACGTTTTTGCTCTGTGATGAGTATTCTTTGCAAAAAATTGCCGATGATACAAGGTTTATTCAAGATGATTTGAACTTTTATATAGGTTCAAAGCTGGGATCTGAAGATGAACGAATAGTAGAGTTTGATCTACATAAAGCTGTTAAAGAAATGAATCTTGAAGAAATCAGGCAGGCTCTGGTTCCTTATGTGCTTTTAGTTGAAAGAAAGTATGATGTTTCTCAATCTTTCTCAAATAATGAAGAATTTGCTACGAATGCAGGCATGTTAACCAAGACAGATAAAAGATCTATAACTTTACAGTCTCTGGAGCTAAAGCCTAATCTATTGATGTGGGATATAGGAGCAGGGTCGGGGTCTATTTCTATTGATGCTTACAAGATTTTTAAGATACGATCAATTCTTTTTGAGAAGAATCAAGAGCAATGCGAGTTTATAAAGAAAAATCTTGCTGCTCATAAAATAGTTGGGGTACAGCTATATAAAGGCGATGTACTGGAAAATTACAAGGATCTTCCAAAGCCCGACAGAATATTTATTGGTGGCGGTGGAGAAAAGGTTCTTAACAAAATCGAAAAACTGTATTATGAATTAAAAGAAGATGGTTTAGTGGTTGTAAATGTTGTAGTACTTGAAAATATGTCTGAACTTATACAGACTTTAAGAAAAGCTGATATTAAATATTCAGTAAGAAGCATTGATATAACTAATTATAAAAAGATATCTCAGGAAATAAAACTGAGTATTGCAGAATCGGAAAGAACACTGTTTCAGGTAATAATTAAAAAATAAGGAAATACAGATGAATAAAGTATTATTTATAGGTGCAGGCCCCGGAGACCCTAAACTGGTCACAGTAAAAGCCAGAGAGATACTTGAATCAGCAAATGTTGTATTATATACAGGCTCGCTGGTGCCAAGAGAAGTTTTAAGCTGGGCTCCAGAAGGATGTTTAATAGAGAGCTCTGAAGATATGTCTTATCAGGAAATATTTGATTTTATTGAAAAACATATAGAAAAAAGTGACGTAGTAAGGGTTCATACAGGGGATCCGTCTATTTATTCCACAATCGCAAAGCAAATTAAGTTTTTAAATGAAAAAAATATTCCATATGAGGTTGTTCCCGGAGTAACAGCGGCATTTGGAGCGGCTGCTTCTTTAGGGGTGGAATATACAATTCCTGGAGTCAGCCAGACATTGATACTTTCAAGAATAGAAGGCAAAACTCCTAACCCTGAAAGTCTTGAAAATATTCTTGCCTGCAAACATTCTTCTAAAGTTTTCTATTTATCAGTGTCCTTGCCTGATGATTTATATAATACAGCCAAAAAGTTTGGCTATTCTGATGATACTCCTTGCTGGGTGGTAGAAAAAGCTACCTGGCCTGAGCAACGAGTGATTAAAGGGACTTTAAGCAATATTCACGAAATGGTGAGAGAAGCTGGAATTAAAAGAACAGCCTTGATCCTCTTTGGTGATTATCTCTATCAGGAAGAAAAAGAAGAATCACACCTTTATAACGTGCCATCAGGTAAGTAGAGAATGATATTAATACAGAGATATAAACAGTTGTTTGATTCAGAATTTTTGCAAAAGTAGGGTGC
>DNSU01000036.1:0-4832 GCA_003499585.1 Cyanobacteria bacterium UBA9579
GAGAGTTTGCAGGGGGCGACCTGACAAAGGTGAAAAACGGCGGAAACTGCCAGTTTTCGACGTTTTGACACTAGACGTCTGAAGACTTTGCATAAGTTCATTTTTGCAAAAAATGGAGTTATGCATTAGTCTTTTATTTCGGGTAAATCCTGCAAAATCTCATCAGGAGAATCAACTACTTTAAACAACTCTTCAGGTTTAACCTTTAATAGTCCTGCTTCATAAATTCGGTCATACTGTTCTTTTAAGCCTTTAAAATATTCTTTTCCAACTAAGAATATATTTTTTGGGGTGTCATCACCTTTAGGATAAACTTTATCAGTAATTAGAGTGGCTGCTTCCTGCAAAGTCGCGGCGCTACCTGGGAAAACTATGAAATTATCAGAAGTTTTCTCAAATTTCTTAATTCTTTCAGCTTCTGAATCTGCCTTACCAATTGCTCTACAGTCTTCTAAGTTTTCATCTCCCCAAAGAGGCGAAACAACAATGGCAAGATTTTCTCCTGCATTCTTATTAAAAGGATTTGATTCAGCTTCATGAGCTGCATTATATGCAGAACCCATTATTCCACTATTGCCACATCCGGTAAGGACATTATATCCCTTTTTTATCAGTTCATTTGCTGCCTGAGAGGCTTTTTCCATTGCATTTGCAATTTGATCTGTACCTTTTGAAGATTCTAATATAGTAACAGTTTTATGTTTTTGTTCATTTGTAGTATATCTTGAATCCAGTGACGGAATTTCATCAAAACTAGTCGGCTTTTTATTCGTTACCAGCGTAGATTTAAAAGTGACGGGAGTGGTATTTAAACTACTAATCATCTTTACCTCCAATTATTAATAACTACCAATTATTAATAACTAAGAATATAAAACACCTAAAAAACCAAAATTGCCTAAAATTATAATTAAAAACTCAAAAGTTAATCTTTATTGCTTATATCCCAAAATATCAATATTTTGCAAAATCGAAGCATAGGAATATAATATACATATCGGAATCTATTTTGAGAGGAGCTTAAAAAATGCCTAAAGTTCTAGTTACAGATAAAATTAATGAAGTAGCAGGAAAAATCGTATCTGAAGCAGCAGAAGTAGTGTATATGGAAACGCTACCGGAGGATAAGCTGGCTGAAATTATCGGCGAATACGATGCATTAATGGTAAGAAGCCAGACTAAAGTAACGGCTAAAATTCTTGCGGCAGGTAAGAACCTTAAAATAGTAGGCCGTGCAGGAGTTGGTGTTGATAATATTGATGTGGAAGAAGCTACTCAAAGAGGTGTAATTGTTGTTAATTCTCCGGAAGGCAACACAACAGCAGCAGCCGAGCATACAGTTGCTTTAATGCTTGCTATGGCAAGACACATACCTGCAGGAGATGCATCTATCAAACAGGGTAAATGGGATAGATCAAAATTAACAGGCTGTGAAGTATTTAACAAAACCCTTGGAATAATCGGCTTTGGAAAAATCGGAGCCAGAGTAGCAAAAGCAGCTCTAGCTATGGGAATGAAAATTTTAATATGTGACCCGTTCATCACAAAAGAAAAAGTAGAAGAATTTGGCGGAACTTATATTAAAAATCTCGATGAATTATGGCCGCTATGTGATTTTCTTACTATCCATGCTCCAAAAACCAAAGAAACAGCTCATTTAATCAATAAAAATACACTAAACAGAATGAAACCGGGCGTAAAAATTATTAACTGCGCAAGAGGCGGTATTATAGACGAACAGGCTCTAAAAGAAGCGCTTGAATCAGGACAGGTTTCAGCGGCAGCAGT
Source organism: Cyanobacteria bacterium UBA9579 (assembly GCA_003499585.1). GTDB lineage: Bacteria > Cyanobacteriota > Vampirovibrionia > Gastranaerophilales > UBA9579 > UBA9579. The sequence goes on from DNSU01000036.1 coordinate 1,789, forward strand.
AGATGTTTTTGAAAAAGAGCCAATAGACCCTAACAATCCTCTTTTAAGCTGTAAAGGAGATCTAATCCTGACCCCTCACCTTGGAGCAAGCACAGAAGAAGCTCAGGTTAATGTAGCTATAGATGTAGCAGAACAAATAAGAGATGTTCTTGCTGGTGGTTCAGCAAGAAGTGCCGTAAATATTCCGGCTCTTAAAGCTGAATACCTTGAACCTGTCAAAGATTATATGAATCTAGCTGAAAACCTCGGCAAACTGGTAAGACAAGTCAGCAAAGGAGCAGTTAAAAAAGTTAAAATCACAACCCGCGGTGATCTGGCTCAGTTGGATGCCTCACCATTAAAAGTTGCTATTTTAAAAGGAATTCTTTCCTATACATTAGAAGGCGTAAACTATGTTAATGCTCCAATAATTGCAAAATCAAACGACATCGAAGTTGTGGATTCCAAATCAGAAAAATCCGGCAATTATGTTGGCTTAATTACTGTTAAATTGACTACCGATACGGAAACTCATGTAGTATGCGGTGCTATGATCGCAGAGAGAACTCCAAGAATCGTACAAATTGATGATTACAATACAAGTATAGCTCTGGCCGATCACATTTTAATGGTTCCTCACCATGACAAACCGGGTATGATTGCTAAAGTTGCAACAATTCTTGGCAATAACAGTGTTAATATCAGTATGATGCAAGTAGCAAGAAAAGATGAGACCATTGGCGGCAGCACATCAATAATGATTATCAATACTGATGATACTGTTAAAGATGAATTATTAACAGAAATCAAACAGGTTGATGGCGTTTACGATGCACTTTACATCAATTTAAATCCTGATAAGGCAATAGAAACAATTAAAGAAAAAGCATTAGTGTAATTCAAAACATATAGTTAAAGAATAAATCAACCCCTGGTTATAAGCACTCAGGGGTTGATTATTGTTATGTTAGGTTATATAAGTGAGCAAACATATTTATTACGTTACTGTGAAAATTACTCCGCATTTTCAAGGTAACTCCATAAACATGTTTGCTCAAATAAATAACTATAAAATAAAACCATGTGGAAAATCAAAAAATTAGGCACAATAGAATACCGGGAAGCTCTGGAATACCAGAATCACTTTGTTAAACTAAAACAAGACGGACTTAAGGATAATTTTCTCCTTCTCCTGGAACATTATCCCGTATTTACTATGGGAAAAGGTGCAGACAAAAAAAATATACTGGATAAAAATATTCCTGTGATTGTTACAAACAGAGGCGGTGATCTGACTTATCACGGCCCTGGACAATTAATTGGCTATATAATTATGGATCTAAAAACACAAAACTATGACCTGCACCAATATTTAAGAAAGTTAGAAAGTATAATTATTGGAACTCTAAAAGAAATTGACATCCAAGCCTATAGAATTGATAAATTAACAGGCGTATGGGCAAATAATAAAAAGCTCGCATCAATAGGCATAGGAATTAAAAAAGGAATAACAATGCACGGTTTTGCACTAAATATAAATCCTGACCTGTCTTATTTCTCCAAAATCAACCCCTGCGGACTTAATTCCAGTTTAGTTAGCTCAATTAAAGAATTGAAAAATCCCTCAATATCGTTGGTAAATATTGAAAACTTAGTTATAAAGAATTTTTTCAATATATTTTCAGGAGGTGTAAATGATTGAAGATGATATTAAAAAAGCTATAGAAGAAACCAAAGTAGTTGAATTTGATTATGACTCAGAGAAAAAAGGGCATTCGCACAGAATTGGTGAGCCTTATGATATTAAGCATACCGCGCAAACCGATAAATTATACCTCTGGGACTATAGCAGAGCAGAAATCAGAGCTTTTATCATAGACAATATCTCAAATTTTAAAATTCTGGAGCAAACTTTCGTTCCCAAAAAAGCTTTAAGAATATAAATATTAAATTAGTTATTTAAATAACGATCAGGAATATTATTGAAGGAGCCTAGGTGCTTTGTCAATTTGATAGCACCTCAAGCGATGAAAATAATGTTCCTGATCGCCGAGTTAGGGAAAACAGGATTCAAAGCCTTTTATGATTTTCCTACCTTAATACGAGAAAAACTCACAATAATAAACTATAATTATGATTGTGAGAAATGATACACATGGAGAAAATAAGTTGAAAATCACTCGCTGGATATTAAGTTTAGCTGGAATTATCCTAATATTAGGTTTATTTATAACAGGTTGCACAAAACCCCCTGAAAATACCAAAGTTAAAGAAATAGAATTCTGGACTTTACAACTAGCAGACTTTGCGCCTTATATAAATAAGGTTATTTCGGATTATGAAAATCAAAATCCTGATATAAAAATAAAATGGATAGATGTACCTTTTTCTGAAGGGGAGAAAAGAGCTCTTGCCGCAGTGATGAGCAATGACGTACCTGATTTGATAAATATGAATCCCAGCTTTGGCTCAACATTGGCATCACGAGGGGCATTAATTGATGTCAAACAGCATATAAATAAAGAAGACTATAATAAATATTTAAATGAAAGCTGGGAATCATCAAAGTTAAACGATGTCACCTTCGGTATTCCGTGGTATATAACAACATCAATCACAATTTATAATTCAGATCTACTGCAAAAAGCCGGATTAAATCCTGATAACCCGCCAAAAACATATGAAGAATTAAAACCCGCCTCTAAAGCCATAAAAGAAAAGACGGGTAAATATGCCTTTATGCCCAACTTAACCGAAGACGGGCAGATGATTAAAATGTTTAATAAATATGATGTTCCAATAGTAAATACTGATAGAACAAAAGCACTGTTTAATACGGATAAAGCTACACAAGTATTAGATTTCTGGTCAAATCTATATGACAGTAATTATATTCCCCCTGAATCCCTGACAGAAACTCATAGAGCATCACTGGAAAGATATCAGTCAGGAGAAAGTGCATTTATATTTACCGGAGCTAATTTCCTAAAGATGATCAAGGAAAATGCACCACAAGTTTATAATACAACCAGAGTTGCCCCGCAAATTACAGGCAGCAATAATAT
>DNSU01000036.1:4947-8949 GCA_003499585.1 Cyanobacteria bacterium UBA9579
GGTAGTTCCAATCAAAAGTAAACATCCTAAAGAAGCAATTGATTTTGCTTTATTTCTAACAAATTCCCAAAATCAGCTTGAATTTTGTAAGCTGGCACCAATTCTCCCCTCAACACTGGACGCGATTAATTCTGATTTCTTTAGAGAAAAACCTAACGCTGATCTTATGGATAAAGCTCGTGCCATAAGTGCTAAGCAACTCAATCGAGCTATGGCTCCAGTACCACCATTAGCAAATCAAAAAGATTTATTCCAAATAGTAGACTATATGACCCAACAGGTTTTATTAGGTCATAAAAAACCGAAAGCAGCAATAGATCAAGCAGTAAATGAGTGGAATAAAATATTAAGTGAAAATTAAATACACAATAAATTAAACTTTTTCAAACCTGCACAATCTTTAAGTTTTGTTAAGCAGTCTAAAAAAGTATTAAATAAATTTTACAAATAAAAAAATTATCCTAAAAATCATCTATACAGGGATTTTAAGCATTTTATCTATGCTACTAAATGCTTTTGTTGAGATTTTTTCGGAAATTATTATTTCTGGAGTCTCTGTTTTCAAGGAATATAAAATATCATCAAGGGTATTCCATTTCATATTCTCGCATACAGCTTTGTCTGACACTAAAAAGAATTCTTTATCGGGATAATCACGAATTAGCCTATCTACAACTCCTTTTTCAGTGGCAATTATAAATTTATTCGCAGAACTTTCTCTGGCTCTTCTTATTATTCCTGAGGTACTGCCGACAAAATCAGCCATTTTTATAACTTCCATATGGCATTCAGGATGCACAAGAACCTCTGCATCTGGATATTTAACTTTCATATCAGTTATATCTTCAGGCTTAATACGCATATGTGTAGGACAATATCCATAATAGGATATTACTTCTTTATCCGGTAACTGCATATCCACATAAGCTCCAAGACCTCTATCAGGCACAAAAAGCACTTTATCCGACGAAAGCGATCTAACTACCTGGACAGCATTGGCACTGGTACAGCAAATATCGGATTCAGCTTTGATATCAGCAGTAGAATTAACATAACAAACAACTGGAATATTTGGATAGCTTGCCTTGAAAGCTCTTAATTCATCTATATTTATCATATCTGCCATTAAACAGCCCGATTCTAACCTTGGCAAAAGCACTTTCTTTTGAGGAGAAAGTATCTTGGCAGTTTCTGCCATAAAGAAAACACCCGCAAACACAATAATATCCGCATCTGTCTTTGCAGCCTGCTGGCTTAAATACAATGAATCTCCGACAAAATCAGCCACCTCATCAATTTCTGTTCTTTGATAACAATGTGCCAAAATTACCGCATTCTTTTGTATTTTCAGTTTTTTAATCTCTTCTACTAATGATATATTTTGCATTAAAGTTTTCCTGCCTCTGTGTATATACTCGACTACATAATTAATATTATAATTGAGAATAACTAGCCTAAATCTAGTTTATTTATATTATAGATACACTCATCTTATATATTGTACAATATCAATAAAATTACATTACTAATTTTGTCTGGTTGTTGGAGATAAATAAACGCGAATTATGAAAAGAATATTTTCAAGCTTAATAGATAAAATAAAATCCACCACTATGAATACAACATCATATGTGGGAATTTCTGTTTCTCAAAAGTCTGTTCTGGAAGTAGTTCAATTCAATAATGAAACAAAAGAAGTAATAAAATACGGTAAAACCGATCTTGCATATGATTTAGTTGCAAGACAGATTAATCATATGACTTTGTTAGAATCTGGTATTCAAAAGTTATACCATGACTTGGAAATTCCAATTAACACACCTGCAGTATTAACTTTACCTACAGTTTCAATGAATCATCAGACGCTTCCTTTGCAGCTAAGCACTGATGAAATAAGAACTGCCTTAATATCTGAGACTGAAAGATATTATATATTCAAAAAAAATGAACCCGTTGTCAGCTGGAATCAGCTTGCTGTTAATGAAAATGGCACACAACGTGTAATTTACTCTGCCGTACAAAAAGACCAGATAGACCAGATTGTAGAGATAGCCCATAAAACAGGATTAAAACTCGCAGCAGTAGAATCTTCATACGCTGCATTAATAAGGGGCTTAATTATAACTGATATACCTAAAGATGCAGTAGATGAGGATAAATCCTGGTGTACACTTTTAATCACCCCTAATAGCTTTATAGTAATAACTCTTACAGGCAATAAGATTGTACAAATTACAGAAGAACCTTTGGCAGTAAGGTCATTTAACCCTGAGGATATATATCCAAACATTGCTTCTCTATCAATGGAAAGCACATTAAATAAAAATCCTGAACATATAGTAATAATTAGCAAATCAGATGATGTTTCAGCAGAAATTCTATCTAAATATTTGGATTTAACCTGCAAGGTATCTTTTATAGAAGAAAACCATTATAACAAAACACCTTTATTTAAGGGTAATATAAACATTTCAGCTAATAACAATAATGCAATTAGTCTCGAATCCGTTGGTTCCACCTGCTGGAAAGCTCCTGATTCTCCTATTAATTTCAACCTGCTGGGTCAGGATGGGCCCGAATTAGGTTTTAAAATTCCTTTTCTGGATAAATCCCTTAGTCTTAATTCAGCTCTTATAGAATACATATTACTGGGTCTAATTGCGCTTAGCTTTATATCTTTTGCCACTACTTATTTGGTATGCCTGGCAATGAATAGCAGTCTTGAGAAAGCACAGAAAGAATCTTATATAAAACTGGGTGAAGTCACCAAAGAAGCTGAACTAATAGCGAAAGACCAACCAACTATGCAGGGTAATGCCAATGAACTTGCCTATACCATATATGATAAAAATCAAAGGCTGGTTCAGTCATATAATGCAATTAGTGAAGTTATTCCTGAAAAATTATGGATTGAACACTTTGACCTTAATGATAATTTAACAACAAATATTCGAGGAAAAGCATACTCTGTAGAAGAGATAATAAGCTATTATCAGAGTCTTAATAAAGCTGCTAAATTTGCAAATTTAAAAATAGCATCAATAAAAGTAGTTAATCAGGATGCAGCGCCTAGTCAAGAAAATCCTGAAGTAACAATTATCCCAAGTAATAATCAGAGTGGAGATCTTCCAAGCATACCAAATTTACCGACATTATCATCACATAAATACTATGAATTTGCTTTTGGTGGAACTAATCCCCAGCCTACTCAACCAAATGACCCAACTGAACCAAATCAAGAAAACGCACACTAGGAAAAAACCATCAATAGCAGGAGTAAGTTAGAAAAATGAAGAACCTAATAAATAAAAATATAATTTACTATTCAATAACCCTGTTATTAATAATAGTATTTGGATTTATCAGATTCGTGTTACCGGAAACTGATAAGATGAATAAGTTTAATCAAAAAATCAAAGAAAATGAAGCTCAGATTATGCTTTCTCAAAACCAAATAAATGCGGTAAGTTCCAGAACAAAAACTACACCTAAAACAATAGAGTCCGTACCTGTAGTTATATACAATTCTCCTTATCCGGGCTTAGATATTGAAACTGCTGCTGTAGAATTAGTTGATCAGTTTATAGAAATGATACGCTCTACACAAAATAGAATAGTTGAAATATCCTTTAATGCCAAACCGGCTGAGCCAACATCACCAGCAAGTACATTGAGCTTAAACATATCTTTAAATTCTTCATATGCTAATTTCCAGTCTCTTTTACAAAAAATTTACCAATGGAAATATCTGGCATCAATTAAAGATATAAATATTGATCCTGAGCAAGGAGACCCTAATAACCTTGCCATCAAGCTAACTCTGGATCTATATATAAATAAATAAGAAGCTGTCTTGTTAAAGTTGGTGACACAGTCACCTTTTCTAAACTCATCAATCTTGATATTAAAACTATGATTATTGAGTTTAATGATGCAGGTACTAACGTACTAATTTAAGTACTCGCTGGAATGATTGAGGACTTAAATATGTGACCTAGTCAC
>DNSU01000212.1:0-3388 GCA_003499585.1 Cyanobacteria bacterium UBA9579
AAGCGGCGTTAGCATAACCAGCAATTTAATGTATTATATAACTTTAAAAGCCCTTGAGAAATCGAGGGCTTTTGCTATAAAGACTTTAAAATAGATTAATTAATAAAAGACAAAAACAAGGAATCTATTGCAGCCTGTGGTGTTACATAATTCACCAACTTTAGCTTTGTAGTTTCTATACGTTCAATAAAATTTATCAATTTCTCAGCCTGTGGCCTGTTATCGTGATTTATTTTAACCATTTGATACAAATATTGCTGTAAAGAATCCAGTAAATCCTCTAATTCATAAGCTTCCTGCTTTGATAAAGCTACAAACTGCTCTGACAAATAAATAGCTTCGGCATGGGTTTTTGGAGGAAATGAATTAAGCAAATCCCCAAGTATATTAACACCTGTACTTTGGCTGCTCTTAGCTAAAACCGGAATTACCTGACATCTTGATACTATAGTATCAATCATATCTTCTTTATCTCTGGTCAAGAAGAAGAAAGTAACATTTGGATTAGGCTCTTCCAGTGTTTTTAATAAAGAGTTAGGAGCTGCAGGATTAAAAGTTTCATATTTAATTGGTAAAGGAATCCAGTCTGATCTTTCTATTTCAGAATCATCTTTTGCCAAAGCCGGAGGCTTTAGGATGTTTTCATAATCACTGAATAACAATTCTGCTTTTTTAGCGTATTCTTTACCTTCTGCTGCACCAGTGAAAATCACAACTCGGTGATAGTGAGATGATGTAGCAAGCGCATTTAGTAAATATCTTGCCTGATTGACAGATATAACAGTAGAGCCTTTTGAATCAGGATTTCCGTATGTATAATCAACAGGAGAAATAGTTATTACTGCAGGATGCCTGTTCTGAGTTATCCAGGAGCAGTTTGTACAGGCACAATCATCGGCACCGGTTTCGTTTTCACAATTAAGAATCTTTCCAACCTGCATTGCTATATAATACTGTTCAATAATATCTGAACCAGTGAACATATATGCATGATTCAGCTTATTGGATTTAATAGCTGCTTCAAGAAACTTTGTTGCAATAGGTTGTCTGGCCTTTAATTTTTCATTGAACATATTATCTACCCTGCTATAGCTAACTCAAGTGACAGTACCGCTTCAAGCTCACCGGTTTTGATTTTATACTCTGCTTGAATCAACTTGTCTCTTAGTTCTATCAACTCTTCTACTGAAATTTTTTGTAATTTTTTAATATCCTGCTCAATAACGAATTTGTGTATATTAATTGCTTGTGATATTTCAAAGGAATTTTTAGTTTTTGACTCAATTTTTATTCTTAACCATTTTCTAACAATAGTATGAAGAGTGGCAATGATTTTTAGCGGATGATCTTTCTCAAATAACTTATGTAGTTCAATTATGGCCTTGGATTTATTGCCCTGCACCCAGTAATCTGCCAGTGAAAATATATTTTCATGAGTTGCACAAAGAGCAAGAACATCTTCTTTTCCAATAGTTTTTTTAGGGCTGACGCTTAATTTTAATTTTTCAAGTTCAGAATCCAGCCTTCTAAGTTCAGAACCTGTATTTTGCAAAAGAATTAAAGTTGCATCCTGTGTTATTTTTACTTCTTTTGATGAAGCTCTTTGGCTGATCCAGGATACAAGTTCTCTTTCCTGATAAAACTTAAAAGCGCCAAACTCTTCAACTTTTCCTATTTTTTGAATAGTTTTGGTTAACTTTAAAGCAGAATCTACCTTTTTACCACTATCGCGAGGAATCTGGCAGACAAATAGAATATAAATATTGTCATTAATATTCTCAATAATATCCATAAGCTTTATCATTAATTTATCTGAGCTTGATGCTTTTTTGTTACCCCTTAAGAACAGGTTAGTAGATTTAACCTCAATTAACAGATTCCCAAAAGCCATAGGAAGGGTTTGAAGGGTATTAACCAGTTCCGGTAATTCAGGTTCGTTAAGAACTTTATGACTTAATAATGCCCACTCTGGATTTATGACCTTATTTCTAAGGTCATGAACAGCGTTTTGTAAATTAAATTCTTCTTCACCCCAGTATAAAAGTACAGGCATTTTTCTTTTCCTATAAACTAATTAATTCAGAATTTTTAAGGAGTATGTGCATTGCTCACCGCTTGGAAGCTGGTGCGTAATACGCACCCTACTTGGAATACCAATTCAACTATTAGCGCTTTGAGATTATTTCGCAATCTCAATTCATGTGTGGCATCCAAGTTTAATGGCTCATAATGACTTTGATGATTTGAGCTTTTATTAACTTAACTACTAATAAAAATACCACAATATACCTGAAAAGTAATATTGTGGTATTTTATTTGAATTTTTTATATTTACTCTAGCACTAATAAGCTTGCGCCGACTACTCCTGCACTTTCGCCTAGTTCTGCAGGAACAATCTTAACTGCCTCAGCAGCAACTTTAAGTGCTCTTTTGTTTACAGTTTCTCTGATTGGATTAAATAATATATCTCCGGCCTCTGCTACGCCACCACCTATAATGATTATTTCAGGGTTGACCAGATTAACAACATTGGCAAGAGCTATTCCTATCCAGTTGCCAACTATTTTGAATATTGTATTTGATACTGCATCACCTAATTGAGCTGCTTCATATACTATTTGAGGAGTTATTGGTGTATTTACAGCTAATTCTTTAAATTTAGCAGATTTACCACCCATTATGTATTCCTGAGCTAATTGGACAATAGCCGGACCAGATGCAAATGCTTCGAGACATCCTGTATCACCACAACCACAAATAGGGCCGCCGCATGCTTGAAGAGTCATATGGCCTAATTCACCGGCTGACATGCTTGCACCTCTTACTAGTTGCCCGTTGATAATCATTCCTGATCCTATTCCTGTTCCTACGGTTATACATACAAGATTCTTATATCCTTTTCCTGCACCAAAATGATATTCTCCTAATGTAGCAACACGTACATCATTATCAACTTTTGTTGGTACCTGAAATTCGTCGCTCATAATTTGAGATAAAGGAACATTTATCCATCCGGGAATATTAGGGAAACATCTTACGATGCCTTTTTCTGAGTCAATTTGGCCAGGACCTCCTATGCCAATTCCGCCAATATCTGATTTAGAGATTTGGGTTTCTTTTAAACTTGTATTAATTACTGATTTGATGTTTGAAATTGTATATTCATATCCCATCTCAGCTCTTGTTGGAACACTGTTTGAGTATGCAAGATGACCTTTGCTATCAACAAGTGCGATTTTTACGTTAGTTCCACCTATATCTATCCCAACTCTGTACTTCTTGTCCAACTTTAGCTCTCCTTTTTCATCTACGACTTTATTGAAAATAAGCTTATCATAAAAATGTTAATTATAGCTTTTCTTATTAAATTTATTTAGAAGCTGTCTT
>DNSU01000212.1:3510-26758 GCA_003499585.1 Cyanobacteria bacterium UBA9579
TATATCTTGATTTTTATATTTTTTAACCAGACAGGCTCTTAGTTTTTAACGTAAAGTTTTGTTTCAGTTTTATGGTAAATTTAAATTTTTGCCCATTATATATTTTTTATATATACAGAAGGTAGATTGTATATCATAGTAAAGAAGGCAAGTAATATGAGTATAGGTCCAAAAGATTTGATAGATAAAAAATTAGTGCAACTTTATACAAATGTAAGAACCAATAATTTTGACGTAGTTAGCGCAGTTGATCCTGAAAGAATCATGAACTCCATTTCCCTGATTGGTCTTAATAATAAAGCACAAATTCAAATCAGAAAGAATGATATAAATCCAAAAAAGATTGCTTAACCCTACTTGCTTGTTTTTTGATAATTCCGAGATTTCTAATCTCGGTTTTTTATTTGTCTAAATAATTTGAACTTAATCCCCCTAAAAACATGCCAGAATAAAATTGAGAATTACTAGTGAAATAAAGATATTATGAATTTTTTTAAAAAAGATAAAGAAGATCAGAAAATCAACAAGAACTTTTCAAATCCGAATAAAAAACTGATCAATCCTTTTAAGAATAATCACTGGAATATAAATTTGTGGAAAGATAATATCGATACTCAGGCAAATTCTCAAAAAGACGAGAATTCAAACAGGGAATAGCCCTGTATATACGGTTATTTTTAAACCTACATATCCAAACCAATATCAAGGATACCGGCTCTGGCCGTCATTGCACTTGTAGAGATATAATCTACTCCTGTAGAAGCAACGCTATTTACTGTTTCTAATGAAACAGTTCCACTTGCTTCCGTTATGGCTTTACCGTTAATAAAATTAACAGCTTCTTTCATCTCTTCAATAGTCATATTATCAAGCATAATGATATCTACGTTATTATCAAGAGCTTCTTTTACCTGATCCAGATTTTCTGTTTCTACTTCAATTCTTGTGGTATGGCCGATATTTTCTCTAGTAAGCCCTACTGCTTGCGTAATACTGCCTGCAAATTCTATATGATTATCTTTAATCATTACTGCATCATAAAGGCCAAATCTATGAGGAGAACCACCGCCAACTTTTACGGCATATTTTTCAAAAACCCTGAAATTTGGAGTTGTCTTTCTGGTGTCGGTAATCTTTGCATTATAAGGCTTGATCGCCTCTTGAAATTTATTCGTTAAAGTAGCAATAGCGCTCATTCTTTGAATAAAATTAAGAGCTGTTCTTTCACCTGTAAGAATAGCACTTGCACTGCCTTCTACAACAGCTATATTCTGTCCCGGAATAACTTTATCACCGCCATTAAGAAAGATTTGAACTTTGATTTCGGGATCAAGTATTTCAAAGACCATCTTCAATACATCAATGCCACAAATAATACCTTCTGTTCTTGAATTTACAAAAGCTCTAAGCCTTTGTGTAGGCTTAACTATAGAATCAACCGTTATATCTCCATGCCCTATATCTTCTTGCAAAGCCTGTTCAACTAGTTTCTTAACTATAAATTCAGGTGGAAGGTAAGACATTTATATTAGCTCCTTATCGACAGCCTGCAAAGTAGTTTCACCGATAGCAAACTCTTCTGAATGCATATCCTGCTCATTCATACGCTGAATATAACTATGATATGCCTTTAAATCAGCATCAGGATAATCTTCTCTAAAGTGAGCTCCCCTGCTTTCTCTTCTGGCAAGCGCTGATTTTATGATTAGTTCTGCTACGATGAGAAGATTTCTGAGTTCATATTCCTCAGCGTTGCTGCATTTATACTCTTTATTGAATTCCTGCTGCAGCTGGTAAACCATTTTTAAAGCTTCGTTTAATCCCTGTTCATTTCTAACTATTCCGGCTTTTTGCCACATGATTTCTTTTAATTGCTTTGTTACAGTCTGAACATTTTGATTTACAGAGGATAATTCTTTTTTATATTGCTCTATTATCGCATTAACTCTTTGATCAATATTTAGTTCATCCTGAATTTCTTGATTATTCAGGAATTTTGCGACTTCATTTGAAATAACGAGACATTCTAACAGAGAATTACTGGCTAATCTATTTGCCCCATGAAGCGATACACAACTTGCTTCACCTATTGCATAAAGCCCTGGGATTGATGTTTCTCCAGTAACTGATATCTTAATTCCACCCATAATGTAATGAGCAGCAGGTGATACCGGGATATTTTCATTTAATATATCAATTCCATTATCCATACAGATTTTTATTATATTTGGAAATCTTTGTTTTAGCTTATCAGGATTAATCAAGGAAGCATCCAGATGAACATAAGGTGAATTTGTTCTCTCCATTTCAAAGAAAATGGCTCTGGTTACTACATCTCGTGGAGCCAAATCCCCTCTTTGATCATATTTATTGGTAAACAAATCACCATCAAGGTTTTTAAGTTTTGCACCTTCACCTCTTACAGATTCAGAGATCAAAAATCTTGTATCATTATCCATTACTGTAAGAGCTGTTGGGTGGAATTGAACGAATTCCATATCCTGCATAACGGCATTAACTTTATAAGCAAGTGCTATACCATCACCCGTAGCAATCTTAGGGTTTGTTGTATTACTATAGACCTGTCCTATACCACCTGAAGCTATAATAACAGCGGGAGATATTACTGTCTCATATTCTCCTGTCTCAGTATCAAATACTATAGCTCCGGTGCATTTATTTTCAGAATTTATTAGTAAGTCTACTGCCTGAGTTTTTTGATAGATAGTAATATTAGAATTACTCTTAACTAATTCGGCCAGTGTTACTTCAATATTTTTGCCTGTTGAATCACCGCCGGCATGCAGGATTCTCCTTACGCTATGTGCAGCTTCCAGCGTTAAAGCTATCTTATTATTTTTATCTCTATCAAAAGGTACACCATAAGTAAATAAATCCATAATCACTTCAGCGCTATGCTTTGAAATATAGTTTGCAACAGCAAAATCAGTTAAACCAGCCCCCGCTCCAACAGTATCCTGTACGTGCAAATCAACGGAATCAAGGATATTTTCCGGTAATACTCCTGCAATTCCACCTTGTGCATAGCGAGAATTGCTTTCTTTCAAAGTGGACTTCGTAACAAGTAATACCTGTTTATTATTTTCTGCAAGTTTAAGAGCGGCATATAATCCTGCAATGCCACTTCCTATTATTACTACCGAACTCTGCGTTATTCTCATAATCTCAAATCTACTTTTGTAAATGTCTAGAATTATAATTAGAAAATTAATGAATTTCAAGAATTTCCTATTTTAGAAGAATACTTGATATTAGAAAATCTATATATTTGATTTTCCATAATATTATATTCTAAAACCGTATAAACATAAGTTATAATAATAAAATCCTCAGTGGCTAAGCCACATCTTCAGATTATCGATCATTCCCATTCGTTATGTAAGGATTTTAATCGATGAGTTAAGTTAGGTGATGTCAAATGATAGAAATATTCCCTGCAAAAGAAGAAATTAAAAAGGCAATATCCAGTTCAACTAAAAAATATATCATTCCAATATGGTGTGAGATTATCGCTGATCTGGAAACTCCTGTTTCTGCTTATCATAAGGTTTGTAAGGATAAAGAATACGGTTTTCTTCTGGAGTCTGTAGAAGGTGGAGAAAATATTGGCAGATATTCTTTTATAGGCTTTGACCCCTTATACATTTTGAAATCGGATCAGGTAGAAACAAGCATCTTTAACACGTTAAATAATGAAACTTTAATGCAGGCTGATAATCCTTATGACCTGCTTGAAAATCTTCTCTCGGGTTATTCCTCAATTAACTATGATATTCCCTATTCACCGGGAGTTGTTGGTTATTTTGGCTACGATACAATCAGGCATATAGAACCTACCCTGGATAAATCATTTAACCAAATTGAAGAATGCCATAGTTTTCCCGAAGCATATTTTATGATAGCCGGAAGTATATTGGCATTTGATCATGTGAAACATAAAATTTATGTCATAGTTAATATGCTTGCAGATAAGACAACGGATATTGATAAAGCTTACAAGGATTCTCAGGATAAAATTCAATTAATTCTATATAAACTCACAGCTTCGCATAATTTACCCCCAATAAGTCTGGCATTGAAAGATTCTCCTCAGGATATTACATCAAACATATCTAAAGAAGAGTGGATTAATGCAGTAAATATTGCCAAAGAACATATAAAAGCAGGGAATATTTTTCAGGTGGTATTATCCCAGCGTTTTTGCGCACAAAGAAACAATATAGATCCATTTACTATTTATCGTGCGTTAAGAAGCATAAATCCTTCTCCGTATCTGTATTATCTTGATTTTAAAGATTTTCAAATTATAGGATCCTCTCCTGAAATAATGGTTAAGTGCTCAAGTGATAGAGTAGCTGAAATCAGGCCAATTGCCGGCACAAGAAAACGAGGAAAAACGCAGGAACAGGATTTATTCCTTGAAGAAGAATTATTAAACGACCCTAAAGAAAGAGCTGAACATATTATGCTTGTTGATCTGGGCAGGAACGATCTGGGCAAAGTTTGTGAATACGGTTCAGTTAAAGTTAATAGGCTGATGGCTGTCGAGAAATTTTCTCATGTACAGCATATTGTGAGTGATGTTTCAGGGAAATTAAGAGAAGACTTAAGCTCTATGGATCTGGTCAAGGCATGTTTTCCTGCTGGAACATTATCAGGCGCTCCAAAAGTCAGGGCAATGGAAATTATTTATAATCTCGAAAAGTCAGCTAGAGGCCCATATGGCGGTTGTATAGGCCATTTTGGCTTTAACAATGAAGTCAATACTGCCATTACCATAAGAACTATGCTTGTTAGAGATGATAAAGTGTTTATACAAGCAGGTGCAGGTATTGTCGCTGATTCTGATCCGGAACTTGAATATCAGGAAACTCAAAGTAAAGCTGCCGCACTCATACAGGCACTTACAAGACTTGCGGATGAGAAATGATTGAGAGTTTGATTATCTTTGCATTTTTAACCTTTACCAGTCTGGCTGATCCAACAGGCCAAACTCTGTACCCATCCGGGGTAAAGGAATGTGATGATCTGCATTTTAATTTTCCGCCTCATGCTTCTAAAAGGCCTAATCTAGTATTATCAACACCAGTTTATGATGGTGAAAATAAATTAATACCTCAAGGTATTTATGAAGCAGAATTTTCAGAAGAAACTGGTCAGATTTTACTCTTGCAAAGTAAAGAAATTAAAGCCAAGTTGCCTGTAATGCAAGTATTAACTACCGATAGAGAATATCAAATTCCAACTATTAAAGCTAAAAATCTAAGTTCAAAACACGTCTTAATTATTTATAAGTATGGCTATAGCGAAATACAAAGCACTTTATCTACACCCTAGGCTTCTATTCCATAACCAGCAGTAGTAATAAAATATTCTTGAAGTATATCAGCTCAATAATACTGATAAAGTACTGGAAAAAGTTTAAAACATAAAGATATATCTGTGTATAAAACCTATCGAGACAATATTATATTCATGATATCATTAGCATTACAAATGATATTAACTATGTATAAAGAGGTTTTGCCCCATGAAAATGTCTACATTATTTGTAACTACACTAAGAGAAAATCCTGCTGATGCAGAAGTAATAAGCCATCAATTGCTAGTAAGAGCCGGATATATCAGAAGAGTCACAAGCGGAATATATACATTTTTACCGCTAATGTGGCGAGTCTTGAAAAAAGTTGAAGATATAGTCAGAGAAGAAATGGATGCAGCTGGAGCACAGGAATTACTGCTTCCAATTTTACAGCCAGAAGAACTTTGGCAGGAATCAGGCAGATGGGAAGCATACGGCAAAGAACTAATGAGATTCACAGACAGGCATGACAGAACACTTGCTCTTGGTCCAACACATGAGGAGATCATTACTGCCCTTGCAAGAGATGAGATTCAATCATACAGGCAGCTGCCTGTTAACTTATATCAAATTCAAAGCAAATTTAGAGATGAAATAAGACCTCGCTTTGGCCTCTTAAGAGGAAGAGAATTCATAATGAAAGACGCATACAGCTTTGATGCCAGTGAAGAAGGCCTTGATGAATCATATAACAAGATGGCCGAAGCTTATACAAAAATATTCCTCAGATGCGGCATGGAAACAAGAATGGTGCAAAGTGACAGCGGTGCAATAGGCGGCAGTGTTAGTCATGAATTTATGGTTTTAACCAGAACCGACAGCGGCGAAAATGATGTTTTATATTGTGACAGTTGTGACTATGCTGCTAATTCCAACAGAGCTGAGTCAAAATTATTCTCTGCAGAAACTAACGGCGGCTTCACCGAAGCAAAAGAAGTCGACACTCCAAATATAAAAACCATTGAAGAACTATCACAATTCTTCAATCTCCCACAATCAACAATATGTAAAACCCTGGTTTACATAGTCGATAATAGACCTATTCTTGCTCTAATTAGAGGAGATTTGGCTATTGAAGAAACCAAGCTGAAAAATGCAGCTGGTGGCAATGATATTAGAATTGCAAGTGATGAAGAAGTTAAGGAAATAACCCAGAAGTTCGGCTTTGATACTGCCCCTGGCTTTATTGGACCAAATGGTATCGTAGTTCAAGTAATAGGAGACTCTAGCATTAATGACCTTAAGAACTTCATAATAGGAACAAATAAGACAGATAAACATCTTGTAGGGGCAAACTGGAATCAGGAAGTCAATTTACCAAAAACTGTTACTGATATTCGTCTGGCTAAAGCAGGTGAATTATGCCCAAAATGCGATGGCAAGCTTGAAATAACCAAAGGCATCGAGGTTGGAAATATATTTAAACTCGGAACCAAGTATTCTAAAAAGATGAACGCCAAATTTACTGATGAAAGCGGCAAAGATAAACCTTTCATAATGGGTTGCTATGGTATAGGCATATCAAGAACAGCAGCATCTGCAGTCGAGAGATACCACGATGAAAATGGTATTCAATGGCCAATGGCAATTGCACCATATCATGCAATAGTAGTTCCGGTTAACATTCAGGATGAGCAACAATGGCAAGTAGCTAACGAGCTTTATAGTGAATTACATAAAAACAAAGTAGAAGTTGTTCTGGATGACAGAAGTGAAAGAGCAGGCGTTAAGTTTAAAGATGCTGACTTAATAGGCTTTCCAGTTAGAATAACCGTAGGAAAAACTATTACTGAAGGTAATGTAGAAATAAAAGTTCGCTCAACTGGTGAATTACTTATTACCCCAAAAGAAGAAGCTGTACAAAAAGTGCTTGACATAATTAAAGCGCAATTACAATAAAAATATAGGTCTTATGACTAGTGGATTGACACAAAAGTTTGGATGGGATGCTTTCGGAGGAACCTTGAAAATGCGAAGCAATTTTCACAGTGACGGAGAAAATATAACACCTTAACTTACGGGACAAAACACTAGATAAAATCCTTACCTGCCCAATCATAATCTATGTTTTTAATTGGTGCTTTCTCAGGATTAACTTGAGAATATTCAGTTTTAGGTATAGCTATTATCAAATTATTTCCCTGCTTTTCTTTTTTTACTTTTGATACATCGATCTTTTCAGACAGGCTAAATGACTGGTAAAAACTTGATGAATTCAAAATTTTATCGTCTTTTTTATTTTCGTATTTTGCTGAAATAGTAATTCTATTATCTTTTATATCCAGATTTACATTTTTTTCATCATTTCCCAATGATTTTAGATCAACTGTAATTTTATACTCGTTAGAATTATTTTCTGTCTTGATAGTTGGTGTAGTTGAAAAATTTAGATTATGCTGAAAATTCATCTTTGGTGAAAATGACTGTACTTCTTTAAATATTTCGTTAATTTTACTATCTATATCTGTAAAAATATCACTATCCGGTAAATTAACTGTAGAAAAATCTCTGGAAAACGACCCAGCTGTAATATAAGACAAATCTGTATTTTTCGCTATTTGTCCAAAAACTATGAAAAAAGCAGTTAACGAGCCTAAAAAAACAGCAATAAATCCTAATCCCAATACAAGCAGAAATTTGGAATTTTTACTCATAACTCTACCTCCTTTTGACTTAGAAACTACTAATTAAATTTTAGCAAAATTCAATTAAGGATTTCAGCTTATTAATAAAAAAATAAGCTTTTGGTCAAATTCACATTATTCTTCATCATTTTCAGTATTTGTCTGATTATATAGACTAAAATCAGTATTTGAATAAAAGTCCAGTTTTGAACAAGTGTCTGTAGCAAGGATTTTTGCTTCTTGCAACCTGTAAAATAAAGTTTTTTCAAGCCTATTAACTAGTATTTTATTTGATAATCCAAAATCAATAATTCGCTTATTCTTTTTACTGGGCTTTGCATTAAACCATTCATCAATTATTGATTTCATAGTATTAAAACTAAGGGAATATAATTTCATAAAATCGTGCATTGTCCTGCAAATAATTCCAAAATACTGTCTGGTAATTTTTGAGGATTTATCATTATGAACTAATTTATTCTTATTTATAAAATATTTTGCACATTGTACGCTGTTTTTAGTATAGTACTTTGAATAAATATCGCATAGTTCAGATATTTCATAGAATATTTTCTCTTTTTCAGATGTTTTTTGATTCCGGTTTGGTATTTTTTCATTAGAAATATATTTTTTTAAAATATTATCATTTTCTGAAATTTTCAAATAAATTTTATCCGACTTATCCTCTTTATAATGAATTAATGAGAGTTCTGCAAGCTTTTGTATGGCTTCTTTTTGCTCCTGAATAGATAAAAAAGTAATATTTAACAAATCATTAATATTACTCAAAAAATAGCCATCAACTGTAATCTTCCCTTCATCTTTAAGGTAATAATACATATTTGCTATAGCGCAATAGGAAGTCGCACAGCTTAAACCTATATTTTGCGCCAGATTTCTATTAACTATTATACTGTTATCAGCTTTAATTAAACTTTCGGTCTCTATTTGTTTTGTTATTTTTGAGTACATTTCAGATTGCAAAAATGCTAGATATATTTGATCTGAAATAACCTCAAGAAGCTTTATTTCTTCTCTAGTCCATTCTCTATAATAACTATACTGAGATAAAGATAGAATTCCCCATATTTCATTACCTTTTATTGGCAAAGCAAGTATTGATTTTATTCCCAATTGGGTATATTTCTTTTTAATAAAGCACGGTAAATCAGATTCAGATAAGTTATTTAAAATAATTTTAGTTTTTTTTACAAATATCTCATTTCCCCAATATTCAAACATCTTTTTATCAAATTTTGTGTCTGAAATACCTACTAATCGCTCACAGGATTTGTATTCCTGTTTAATTATGAATTCTCTAAAGTTTTTTTTGTCAGGAAAATCCACTACAAAAACTCTATCAACATTAAATAATTTTGCTATTAGCTTACATATAGGTTTAAGTGATTCCTTAATATCAATAGTATTTCTTATTGTAGTAATTATCTGTTTTAGAAGTTTTTCTCTTTCATCAATCTGTTTTAATGTAAGGTATAATCTGGATTTATGTATAGCAATTCCAAGTTGGTTTGCCAGTGTTCTTATAAATTCCAGGTCTTTATCAGAGAATAAGAATTTTTTTCTGGTGAAATGGATTATTAAAATCCCAAAAGCTTCATTTCCATTCATAATAGGAATGCCTAAAGCGGATTTAATATTCATTTGTTTTACATGTTTTACAAGTGTTGTTTCTTCCAGATTGTTTTCTTTTAAATATTTATTTACATCATAGGCAATGATTTCTTTTTTTTCTTTAGTATGAATTCTTATTAAAGCTTTTACTCCAGAATCTTCCAGATTTATATCTTTGAACCCAATTAAATCGGGTGAAGATAGATATTCTATATAGTTATGAGGATCAATACCTGCCTCGACTTCGTGAATGATACATCTATCAGCATCAAGAGTTCTTCCAATCTCATTTACTATCGTTTGTTTTATTTCATTAATATTAAATGAGCTTCTTGTTGCACTTATAATAGTTCGCAACAAATATTCTCTTTCAGCTTGTTTTTTTGTTTCAGTATATAGTTCCGCATGCTTTATTGCAATATAAACCTGATCAGCAATCATTTTTAGAAGTATAATATCATCTTGTGTCCAATATTTACACTCATCTACTTTCTGTAAGGTTATTGCTCCCCATTTATCATTATCTTTTTTTATTCCAATTCCAAGAATAGATTTTACATTCATACATTCATAATTGCTTTTAAAGTAATCTGGAGTGTTTGATTGAGATAAATTATTGATGATTAACATTTCTTCATCGTCAAAAAGAACTTTTTTCCAATAGTCATGGGTTCTTGGATCAAAATCAAATTCTGAAGATCTTATAACATCTTCTCTGGATTTATACGCATATCTAAATATATATTGAGTTTTCTGGTCGTTGTGATCTACAATTTCAACTATGGAGGATTTTTCCACATTAAATACTTCTGCTATTTCTTTGCATATAATATTGAATACATCATCGATATTTAGTGAACTTCTAATAGTTTCAGTGATTTTTCTTAGGAGTTTTTCTCGTTCAGCCTGTTTTTTGATATTTGAATACAATTCTGCCTGTTTTATTGCTACAGCAATTTGATGGCTTATATCTTTAAGAATATCAATATAACTTATTTCCCAATCTTTTTTTGAGTGAATATTACATACAGCAATTATTCCCAGGATATCTTCTTTATGTGCAATAGGGATAATTATCAATGATTTTAGGTTTCTAAGCTTCAAAAAATTGTTTTCTTCAATATTTAAATGCTGTGCTTCAGCATCATTAATCAAAACAGGTGACTTATTTATAAACAAACATTCCTGCCAGTTATGAGGAAGGGTATCTTTATCCTGAGATTCTGGAAATGACGGAATATTTTCACTAATTTTATATTCATTTTTAATGTGAAATTTAGAATTTACAGGATCAAGAAGAGCTATTCGACATCTTTCAGCACCAAATAATTTACCAATATCTTCTGCCGTTGTTTGAAGAACCTGATTTAAATCAAGGGATTCCCTGATTTCACTGATAATTTTCCTTACAATTCTTTCTTTTTCCCTAAGTTCTGACAATAAACTAATATATTCCGCTAACAATTTTTCTTTTTTTGTTGCGGACATTATTTCGCTATTGCCAATAGCTGTTTTCTTTTTTTTATATACTTTCTTATACATATTTCAAAGATAAATTAAGTAACAGAACATTTTTTAGTTAAGTAAATAAAGGAATTTACATTGCCTAAACAGGCTAAAATTTAAGCCGAATCTTATTATATAGTAAATAATTGTAATAAATATAAAACTACAGATGATTTATTACAATTATTTAGAAATATTATTTAGAAATTTAGCTTTATTCTTCTAATTTGGAACTGTTAGCTTTTCTGCCCCTTCTTGAAAGCTTAATCCTATTTTCTTCCTGGGTTTCCGGGGAAATATTCAGTTCTTTTGCAACGTTTCCAATATGCTCCATATATTTGCTAGGTTTAATATTTTGTTGAGCTAATAGATGAAAGATAATTTTAATTCCAGCTAAGTTAATTCCTAATTCTCTAGAAAGATACTGAACGAATTTGCCTTTTTCAATATCATTAAAGGAATATAATCTGCGATTTTTAGGTGATCTTGAGGGGACCAGAATATTTTCATCATCATAAATTCTAAGTGTTCTTTGATGAACCTGAAGAATGTTTGCAATTACGCTAATTGGAAACATTGGTTTTTCAGGATTAAGTGCTACATTTTCTTGTAAATGTACGGAAGTATCTGCCATAATATCCATCTCACTCTTACTCTATTGACAAGGTAGAATTAAATATAAACGTGCATTACATAGAATTACTTACTCTATTAATTAAGTTATATATTAGCATATTATTATATTATTATATAGAGTTGAATTATAGTTTGATTAAATATTGTAATATATCTTGTAATATATACATGGGGTATACTTCTTTCTATAGAAATATACTGGTTTTTAGCATATCAAACAAATTTTACATTAAAATTTCAATGTAAAATTTGTTTTTTATTTTAAAATCGGCAAAGAAACTTCAAATAATCCCTCTGCATTATGATAGTATATTTTTACAAAATTATTATCAATAATTTCTGCTGATGTATTCTGAGATTTGGTATCTGAATCCTTATTAATGTTTTTTGCCTCGACTTCAGCTACATATGAGTTACCTTGTTTAAATATTAAGAAATATTTACTCTCTTTTTTAACTGCGCTAATTAAGTAAAATCCGTTTCTAATTATTAAATCACCATTAAAGATGTCAACCGGCAATCTTAATAATGGATCTGGAGACGATGGGGTTTCTGGTATTTCATTTTTTTTCTCGGTATCTGGTCTGACTAAGCTCTTTTCTTCTTTTTTCCAAAGCTGCCACCACTTACGTCCGTTTGTTACTTTATCCTTTTTTTGATAACTGTTTATAACTTCTATAGCCCTATCAAATTCTTCCTGAGTAACTTGTTTTTTAGGGCGTTCTTTTTCAAATTGAGTATAGTTATTCAGGTACTGATCCCAACTTGGCTCATAAAAGTTTTCCTGTTCTTGCGCCACAGTATACTGGATACCATTTAGGAATATAATTAAAAATATTAAACACAATCTTTTCACTTTTATACGCCTTATTATGTTTTAAAATTAGCATAATGTTATTTTTTGAAAAGTCAACAATATAGATAAAACTAGCTAAATATATTATAATTAGTGGTGGTTTAACAAGAACTACTAGCTCTATGTTAAGTCTACATGCTTCAATGCTATAATCGTTAACAGAAGTTAGGTGATAATATCACCTTATTATTTTATAATATAACAGTAAATAAGTGATATACATCTAAATGTCAGGAAAGATAGCTATTTATGTCAAGTTTATTTTTTATAATTACATTAATAATTATCGGCATTTTTGTAATTATTTTCTATAGATCTATCATATTTCCATACATGATAAAGACTAAAAGAATAAGATCAAAAGATAAAGATAAGAATCTGGCAGAGTTACAGCTTAATGGAACTTATTTATACCACTCAGGAGATCTGACAGGTGCGATTAGACTCTACGAAGCATATGTTAAGGGTTGTGCCAAAGATATAAATGCAAGATTCATCCTTGGTAAACTATATTTTGAGAAACAAAAACTTACAAAAGCCCAGGAACAGTTTAAACTTGTCCTAAAAGATAACGCAGAGCACACCGAAGCCAGAGAAAATCTTGCACATTGTTATTTAATAGCAAAAGATTATAGAAATGCCATTGATGAGTATAAGCAGGTTCTTGAAATCAACCCTGAAAATATTCAGATAATGCACAAACTCTCTTTTCTATATCAAAATATTGGTGATATAGATTCTGCAATATATGAATTCCAGAAGATTCTTGAATTACAGCCAGAAGATATTGAAGTCAGAAAAAATTTAGCTGATTTCTATGTAATAAAAAAGAATTATTTTAATGCTATAGCTGAATATAAGCAAGTATTAATTGCTGATATCGGAAATACAGAGGCCAAAAAAAGATTAGCAGCCATATTGAAGAAAACTGAAAGATATGAAGAACTTATAGATTTGTATAACTGGATATTGAAGATTGACAGTAATAATTTTGAAATTAAGACAGAGTTAGCAGAGATATATGTAATTCAAAAGAATTTAGCTAATGCAATAACCTTATACAAAGATATTGTTGAGAATGCTCAAAATAGTAAACACCAAAGAAACAGACTTGCACAGATTCTAATAATGAATGGTAATTATGATGAAGCGATACAGGAATGTGCTTCTCTACTTTTTAAGGAACCTGAACTGGATTATCCTAAAGTTACACTTGTTCACGCATATGAGTATAAAGGCATGTATCAGGAAGCTGTAAATGTACATAAAAATCTAATAATAGAGACATTATCCGAAAATGACTCAGAAAAATACAGTAAATCGCTTAGTAATTTATTCTGTACATGGGGATCTAAATTGCTGGAAAACAGGCAATACAAAGAAGCTTTAGATAAATTTTTAATGGCATTACAATATAATACAGAAAACTCAAATGCTTATTGTTATTTAGGATTGACTAATCAAACTGTTAAAAACTATGACGCCGCAATTATCAACTATAAAGAAGCATTAAATATATCTTCAACAGATGGAAACATCTATTTACAGCTGGGTAAATTATATGACGAAATTGATGTAACCGAATCAGCCTTAGAATGTTATATTCAGGCCATTCAATGTGGCTGCATAAATTTTGAATCTAGATATTTAGTTGGTTTAGCCTGTGTAAAACTCGGTTTATACGATAAGGCTATCAGAGAATTACAGATTGCAATAGATATCAATCCTGATATTGAAGAGGCTCATTATAGTCTTGCTATTGCATATGAAGCTATAGGCCAATATATTGAAGCAAAAGAGGAGTATTGCAAGGTTTTATCTATTAATCCAAGAAATAAAAAATCAAAAGAAAACTTAGCTTCAATTATGGAAACTGAAAAAAACGTTATCAAGCTTGATTAAACATTGCCAATAATGCTTCAATATATAATTATAAGCAGGGTATAGTTTGTAAATTCTAACTTAACCCTGCTTATAATTTATTTATAATTTAATTTTTCTATGCAGTAGCTTCTTCTTGAGCAGCAGCCTCTTCCTGTACTGAAGCTTCTTCTTGTGCCGGAGCTTCCGCTTTAGGTGTTTCTTCCTTAACTGGAGTTTCTGCTTTAGGGGTTGCAGCTTCTTTAGCCTGTGCTTCCTGCTTAGTTTTTGCTTTTTTGCTTAATTTAGTTTCTGATGTCTGTTTTCTTACTAAATTACCATTCTCATCAGAATTATCGATTAAATATTTAACGGTGTCAGTAGGCTGAGCACCTTTTTTAATCCACTCATTAGCAGCTTCTTTATTTAATTTTAACTCTTTACGTCTTGGATTATAATGGCCGAGCTCTGCTATAGCTCTGCCTTCTCTTTTTTCGCGGCTATCGATAACAATTATTCTATATATTGGGTTTTTCTTGTAGCCTAGACGTTTTAATCTAATTTTTACCATGTTTATATACTCTCCTTAATGCCATCTTATACATATTGTTATCACAATCAAATTTCATAAGCAAGTATTATAAGAACTTAAACTTATCAATATTTATACTTTTTCCAGTGCATATGTGTAACTGTTTTGTATTATTTCTTTATTATCCTGATAACTTGTTAAATACTGACCACAATTACTTCCGATTTTATTTTCTTCAAGTTCACCTATGCTGAGTATAACATCATATCCTGCTGAATTTAGCTTGTTGATCAATTCATAGTCGGACTTTTCAGCCGATACATAAGAGTTTATATTATTTTTAATAGCTTTTAATGTTGGATTTATTGGTGTTATTTTGATTAAAAATTTATCAGGATCAAAATAATTCAGTAATATTTCAGTATCAACAGGCATATTATCTGCTAATGCAAAATTAAGAGTGATTTTTCTATCTCCTGTTTGATAAAACCTGTTACCGTACGCAGCTATTTTATCAAAATCCCATTTCTTTACAGGAATAAGCCAATCTCTGAAGTTTTTATCAGTTGTATGTATTGAGAATTGCATCTGGAATTTATTTCCATAATATTTTTCTTTTACTTCCAATAATTCTTCAAAGAATTTATCAGTCCCCTCAGGGGCAATGGTAGAAACTGAAGGCATAAGTCCTGGTGCATTATAAATTTGCGGCAGTTCTTTCAAGACTTCTATCACATTTTGATTAAAAGCAGGTTCGCCCATTCTAGCAAACTGGATTTTAAATTTCTCAATGTTGATATTATTGTCAGGAAAATACTGTTTTACCAGATAATCTATCTGGATCAGCAATTCTTCCTTAGAAATCTTGCCCTGATAGCACCCACCTGCATCACAGAAACGACAATTAACCGGACATCCGTATAGACTTGATAATATTAAGACCCATTTCTTATCCCTTGGAATCGGTGGTTGAATAGATTCTACAAATTCTATTCTTTTACCGTTGCCAAACTCAGCTATATAAACTGTAGCTATGTCATTTCTGCCTGTCTTTGCAAGTATCTTCATCTATTAGATCTCACTTAACTTTTGATAAATCTGCATTGCGGACTTTACTCCATCTCCCACGCAAATAGTGGTTTGTCTATAAATATTATTTTTAACATCACCTATTACAAAAAGTAAATCTTTATTTTTAAGTTCTTCAATTTTCTCATTAAATTTATCATTAATAAAGCCAAGATTTGGTTCTCTCCCAATAGCTATCAGGAGATAATCAATATCAATCTCATTTTCAGCCTGTACATCTGCATTATATAAAGTTAATTTAATATTATTACTTGATTTCTCAATCATTTTGATAATGGTATTCTCAAAATATGCGATATTACTTGAATTATTATATCGATCCCATAGCAAAGGCAGGCATTTTGTTTTATTCCCTCTATTTAGAATTAATATCTCATTGTTATTTCCAGATAAATTAACGGCATAATCAAAAGCAGCATCTCCTGCTCCGACTATTGCTATTTTTTTGCCATTTTCATCCTTAATTTTATAGACATCATAAAAGATTTTATTGTCTAATTCTTCTGGAATATCAGGTATAGATAGTTTTCTTGGAATAGTTCCACTGGCGATAATTAAAGTTTTTGAGAAAAAATCTTCTTTATTTGTTGTAATACTAAACAAATCATTATCATAATTCACGTTAAGCACTTCGTTATATTGAACCCGCAGGCCATTATTATCCAATTGCTTATGAAATAATCCGATAAGATCAGACCCGGAAATGCCTGAAGGGAAACCTGGATAGTTTTCTACAAGGTTAGCATTTCTCAAAAGGCCGCCAACTTCGTTTTTTTCAATGATAAGAGGTGTAATATTATAGCGTTTTAGCTGAATAGCTGCTGCTATACCTGCTGGACCTGCACCTATAATTATTACATCATTAACTTTCAACTGTGCTTCTCCCGAAATTCTAGAAGTTCTCTGGTAACAACAGGACTGGTAAACCCGTGAGATAAATTTTTAAATGTTGCTTTGTGAAATTCTTCATTATAAGTAGCAGTGGCATCTATAGGCATAAAAGGTTTAAACCCCCTAACAAATGCTGATCGTACTGTAGTCTCGCAACAAAGATGCGTCATAACTCCGGTTATTACAACTTGCTTTACATTATGATTATTTAACAATTCTTCCAGATTGGTTTTATAAAATGCATCATATTGAGTTTTCTCTATTACTACAGAATTTGTCAGCTCAAGTTCAGGTATAATTTCACTTAGCCCGTTATTTTCTGTTATCACATCATCCCACCATTCAGACATAAGGCCGGCGTTTAACCGGGTATTAATATGACGTGTAAAAATAACAGGTAAATTTGCCCTTTTATATGACTCTATTAAAGCCTGAATATTTGCAATAATCGCGCGGGAAGCAGGAATATAGGCATGAGATTCCGGATTAAGAAAATATCCCTGCATATCCATAACAATTAAAGCAGAAAGTTCAGGGGAATAAGCAATATCTTTGTGTTTTTTACTCTTCCTGAATTGATTGAGAAGTAATTCAGCTCTTTCTCGAATATTCTCTTTTGTAAAATAGCTTTCTTTCATAACTACATAGTAAAAGAAAATATTAGAGTAACAAATATTTTTTACCAAAGATTAAATTTTGTTATATAACCCAATTATAAAAGTTTATAAATTCTATAAACAGGGTATAAATATATGTTAGCACTAGCTTAGAAGGATAATTATGATTCCTGAGATTGGCAATATAACTAAATTAGATTATGCAGCTCAAACTATAAAATCTAATACTGATATTAGAAGGCCTCTAACATCGTTTGATGTTGAAGACCAAGCCATTATAAGTGCTCAGGCAAAATTACTAAACGAACTTGAAAAGTTTAATTCCGGTGAAGGAGATATTGTAAATCTGGCTGTACAATCCGCAATAAGTGAACTTACAGTTACTGCTAATGCAAATGTTATTAATACCAAGAAAGAAATGATAGACACAATTCTCGATATAATGGATTAATAAGAAGCAGGCTACTAAAGTTCTCAAGTATTTTTCATCAAAATACTTATGAACTTTTTCCGCTGTCCTTAATCTATGCATAGGGATTATTACAAAAAGATATAGGTGTACAAAAGTACACCTATAATTTTATATAAATTTATCGAAGTATTGGGAGCATAGTTTAAATTAAACTTATGCTACGTATTTAAATGATTTCTCAATGTTTTTGTCGATAATCTTATTAACTGAATCGTACTCTGTACTTACTGCTTTATGTTGAGTCTCGTAAATTTTCATCTGCAGTTCTAACTGTTTGTCTAAGTTTTGCAGTACAGCTTGTGCATCCTGGTTGTACATTACGTTAATAGCTGTAGCTGCCAGTAATAGTCTCTTTTGACTTATCTGTTGCATTTTGAATTCTAAGTCACTCTTGTAAGCTGTTAGCATTAATAAACGTGCTTGACTCGCGACTAATCCCATGTTTAGTACCCCCTAAATCTTCGATTTACAATCACTCATTGAATTTCATACATTTTTTGTTACGCTTTATTTCTCTTATATATATAAACAATATATTAATTAGAAAAGTGCTAAATTTCCCATTGCAGTATTAACATTTCTTAATATTTGCCAAAAATTGAAAATATGCTTAGAATAGAAGATATTAAGGACGGTGAAGGAATCAAAAAAAACCTTGATTAAAAATCCTTTTGATTCCTGGAATTTGCCTCGTATAGCCAGCAACCAGCAATTTAATGATATCAGTGGGGAGGAAATAAAATAGTATGAAAAAGATTAGCAAAATATCAGCAATAGCTATGTCAGCATTGATGCTCAGCTATAATATTGCTTTTGCTCAAAGTTACAATTATGCTCAACCTCAGGAAAATAACAATTATAGTAATAGCTATTCGGTTTACAAACCATCAAATACAATGCAAGCAGATATCCAAACCCAAAGAATACCGGCTGGCACTCATTTGAGAATAAGAATGGAAACACCAATTAATACATTTAACTCAAAAAGAGGAGCTCCGTTTATATCAACAATTACTGATGATATAAGGGTAAATAATAATATTGTACTTCCAGTCGGAACCAGTATTCGAGGAAGAGTTGGAAAAATAATAAGCAACAGTCGCTTTAGCAGAGGAGCAGAAATGTACATGGTTTTTGACCATGTGACAACTCCAGTTGGTAGACAAATCCCAATAGTAGCAAGAATTTCCAATGTTAAAGAATATGAAATCACTCAAGACGGTGCAATTACTACAAATGACGGATATTGGAATGCTGTTCAGGAAAATCTTGATCAGGGTGTTGGTATAGCTTCTAAAGCATCCATGTATGGTATTAACACTGGAAATAAACTCCGTAAACAGGTTAAGAATTCAAGTCAAACTCCTAACCCTTGGGCAAAAGCAGGACTTACCGCCGCCAGTGTTGTTCCTGTAGTTGTGGTAACTCCAGTTGCAGCAGCCGGTGGATTTGCTGTAGGCAGTACATTATTTTTCGCAAAGTCGGTAATGGCTATGATCAAAAAAGGTGATATCGTAAAAATTGATCCGGGTGATGTATTTGAAGTTACACTCCTTGATCCGGTTGATATACCTGTAAACTAGTGGCTAAGCCACATTCTCAGGTTATCTATCATTCCAATAATACTTCATTATTCAGCAACTAAGATATAAAGGAAAGAAGTTTTGATAGCCGAAATATTGTCTGTTGGAACAGAGCTATTGCTAGGCGAAATTGTTAACACCAATGCTTTTTATATATCCGGAAAATTAACAAATCTTGGAATAGATTGTTATTATCAGACGACAGTTGGTGATAATGCCAGCAGAATAAAAAGTGCACTAAATGCAGCACTGGATAGAGCAGACATTATAGTTATTACAGGTGGTCTTGGCCCAACAGACGATGATATAACAATGCAAACTTTGGCTGATTTCTTTAATAAAAAGTTAATTTTAGATCAGGAATCCCTTAAAAATATAAAAAATTTCTTCCAAGCTATTAATAAAGAAATGCCGGAATCAAATATAAAACAAGCATTTAGACCTGAAGGTGCAAAAATTATCCCCAACCCAGTTGGAACTGCGCCAGGCGTTATCTGGGAAATTCCTGAATATGGCGATAATAAATCAAAAAAAATTATTCTTGTATTTCCGGGTGTTCCTGATGAATTATATACTATGTGGGAGCAAACAGCTGAGAAATATTTAAAACAGTATACGGAAAAAGTTTTGGTAATTAGAAGTTTAAAGTATTTTGGAGTACCAGAAGCTACTTTAGCCGATTTAGTAAAAGACTTAATGGGAAAATCAAATCCTACAGTTGCCCCTCTTGTTGCCAAAGGTGAAGCCAGACTCAGGATTGCAGCCAGAGCTAAAAATTATGAAGAAGCAAATGCCCTTATTGATGAAGTCGAAAAAGAAATTCTAGCCAGAACAGGCGAATGGTTTTATGGTTATGACGATGAAACACTGGAACAGGTAGTAGGCGAATTACTTATAGAAAAAGACCTAACAGTAGCGGTTGCAGAATCCTGTACAGGAGGGCTTATTAGCTCAAGATTAACCGATGTATCAGGCAGTTCACGTTATACTAAATTAAATTTCACAACTTATTCAAATGAGTCCAAGATAAAAACTCTTGGTATTAACGATAGACTGATTGAGAATTATGGTGCAGTCAGTGATAAAACAGCCCTATCTATGGCGGAAGGAGTTAGAAATATATCTGGTACTGACATTGGAATAGGGGTTACTGGAGTTGCTGGCCCTACAGGAGGAACCCCGGCTAAACCGGTAGGACTGGTATATATTGCTTTATGTGATAAACATAAACTGGAAGTTCATGAGGTAAGAATTCCAAGTAATTTACCCAGAACTGAAATAAAATATAGAGCG
This sequence comes from Cyanobacteria bacterium UBA9579, assembly GCA_003499585.1. Taxonomy (GTDB): domain Bacteria; phylum Cyanobacteriota; class Vampirovibrionia; order Gastranaerophilales; family UBA9579; genus UBA9579. Next base: position 24,485 of record DNSU01000212.1, read on the forward strand.
AGTCAATATGCGCTTAACTTTTTAAGAATATTCATTAATAAAGAATATAAATAGATGTATAGTTCAAGCAGAATTTAGTAGGAATAGGTTATGAGTATATATGAAGCAGGAATGCTTATTTGTTTTGGAGCCAGCTGGCCGTTTGCAGTAGCTAAAACATATAAAACCAAGAATGTTACAGGACAGAGTCGTCATTTCCTTATTTTAATTATTATTGGATATCTCTTTGGAATTATTCATAAAATAATATTTAACCTTGATCTGGTTATATTTCTATATGCATTTAATCTGTTACTGGTTTCGACTGACCTGTTCCTTCATTATAAATATAAAAGCAGACAGTCCTAAAAATTTAGTAGTAAAAATAAAATGTTATTAAATTATATATTCTTATATAGTATGTCTTAAATTTTAGATATTTCCCTCTCAATCGGCATTTCTTGATGCAGACTCTCAGCTTTAGACTCTTCCTGCTGATGAGTTATTTTTTGATCGATATATAATTGAGCTTTCTTTATTGCATCTAATTTGCTGTAAAATATATTTTCTCTGCTTATTAATTTTAGTACTCCTAATTTTAATAAATTGATAGTAATGTTTTTATTATTAACAATCAGCATAACAGTAATACCATTATCTTTCATACGTACAATAATGTTTTCAAGGGCAAAAATTGCTGAAATATCCATATTCGTAATAGACTTACAATTTAAGATTAAATATTGAGTACCAAGCAAATCATCAACTCTGGTTAAAATTCGTGAGCAGGACCCAAAGAAGAATACACCTTCTATATCAACCACTCTTATTTTGAACGCCGAACGATTTTCGATAGAATGCTCTGATCTTGATGTTTCCTTGTCATCTACTTCCTCGATGGTCACATTAGTTTGATTAGCAATATTTACAGCAAATAGAAGGGAAGATAATACAATTCCGGCTCCAACAGCAAATATCAAGTCACCAAATACCGTAATTGCAAATACAAGCATCATCACCCACAAATCATGCTGTGGTGCATCTCTTAGCACTTTAATAAACTTATAATCTATAATATCAAAACCTACTTTGATCAATATCCCTGCAAGAACAGCCATAGGAATTAATTCCGCCAAAGGGGCAAGACCTAAAAGTATTGTTATAAGAAATATAGAATGGATCACACCTGATAATTTAGTTTTACCACCTGATTTAATATTTATAACAGTTCTCATTGTGGCTCCAGCGCCAGCCAAACCACCAAATATTCCTGCAATTGCATTACCAATACCCTGTCCAATTAATTCTTTATTCGAATCATGTCTTTCTTTAGTTAGCGAATCAGAGACCAATGATGTTAACAAAGAATCAATCGATCCTAATACAGCAATGGTTATTGCTATTGGAATAATTTCTGCCAATTCTTTAATAGAAACAAATGTTAAATTTATATTAGGGATAGTTGTTGGTATTTCACCAATTGTCTTTATATTTAACCCTAATATGACACTTATAAAGGTAACTGATACAAGTGCGATTAATGCAGGCGGAACTATCAGCCTTATTCTAGCCGGAGTAAAAAACACTATAAATAGTGTTAATAGTCCTATTAATAAACTCTGGAATTCAACCGAGTGAAGTGACTGTCCTAAATTAAGTATAGTTTTTATTGGCGTACCTTGAACATCAAAGCCCAGCAGAGGATTTATTTGCAGCATTATAATAATAACACCAATTCCACTCATAAAACCAGAAATAACAGGATATGGAACATACTTTATAAGCTTACCGACACTGCTTATACCTAAAATTATTTGAAAAATACCTGCAAGGAAGATCGTTAAAAATATTAATTTAATATTCCCTGGATTTGTTGCCACTATAGCGGCAACAACAACAGTTATAGGGCCAGTTGGTCCTGATATTTGAGGCTTGGTTCCACCAAACATAGCAGCAAATAAGCCTACAATAATTGCTCCATATAGTCCTGCTGCTGCACCAACTCCGCTGGCTACACCAAAAGCTAATGCAAGCGGTAGAGCTATAACACCTGCCGTTACACCACCAAACAGATCACCTTTTAAATTTATAAATATTTTTTTACTACTCTCCAACACTTTTTGCATAAATAATCTCTCAAAATAAAGTTATACTTAACATACTATTAATATGAATAGATAAAAATTTCAAGGAATACTTAGAAGCTGTCTTGTTAAAGTTGGTGACAAAGTCACTCTTTTAAGTCATCGATCTTGATATTAAAACTATGATTATTGAGTTTAATGGTGCAGCTTT
>DNSU01000111.1:0-673 GCA_003499585.1 Cyanobacteria bacterium UBA9579
CAAAAGCCCTGAGACCATTTTCATCCCCAGTTAATTTTTCAATATATTCTTGCACTTCTGTATAGTTATTATCATTCAATTGGCCCCACCGAAAGAAAATACTAATTGGCTCTGGTTCGCATGATGTGATGTCAATTTTACTTGCCTCATTTCTTAAAGTAGCTAACCAAATATTCTTTGCCTCAATGAGATCTTTTGGTTTAATAGGATAATCTTTCAACTCATGTTCTGAATATTCCGGTAAGCCATTGAATACACCATCCTTCCAAATTCTACATTTGGACAATAGCCGCACTAAGATATGCTCTGAAACTGAAAATGACACATGGTTAGATGATAATTCATAAATAATTGCCTTCTTAGTTTCATAGTCTTCAATGCTGCTAATTATGGAAATAATAAAATATGATATGTCATCTGTCAGGTTCTGCCCTTGCTCTGTAAAGGCGGTTTTTGAAATATTTAACAATACAGATACAATTGATGAAGGATTAACAATTTCAGCTTTTGATGTAAATCCTGAAGCATATCTAAGCCACCCTGGTAGCACTCCTGCCTGAAAAGCATCAATTAAAATTTCTTCTCTGTCACTCTCAGATGAAAAGAAATGCTTTATCTCGTTACTTGAATAGATATATTTCGTTGGGCCACTGTGTAATAGTTTGAGTAAACA
>DNSU01000111.1:731-2570 GCA_003499585.1 Cyanobacteria bacterium UBA9579
GTAATAGTTTGAGTAAACATTCTTTTGTACAAATTCTATTATTAAAAGTGGCTTCTTCATGTGAAGTTGCGCCCCAACCACCTAAAATTGATGGAAAAATAAAACCTAATATTGACCTAATATTTTTTGTCTCCGAATTAGTTTGTTTGGATAGTAATTCTTTTAATAAAGGTGGTTCATCACCCTGATTGTCTCTATCAGAAATATCATCAAGATGATCTTGCGTAATATAGTCACCTTCAATAATAGATTCTTTTAAAAATATTTCAGGTTGCCTGCGAATAACCTCTGTGATAAATGGATATTTTAATTCTAAAGTTTCGAAAGCTAACGTATCAGCGAAATTCACTTCCTCCCGTGTATTGTTAGCAGTAAACCTTAGTCTATTTATCAGTCTAATAACGTCCCTAGGTGACGAGAGAGACCTTATAATGGCAGTTGTGTCTAGTGCCTCGTTTAATATTTCTTTATCAGTTCCTGACAACTCTAATTTGAGGGTCGCCAATAAAGATTTTAAGTGGAATTTGAGAAATGATTTTAAGTGCCAGTAACCTATTCTCGGTAGTGGATAGGCTGCTTGAATGATTTTTTCTAAATATCTGCGGCCATCATAAATATCATTATATGCTAATGATTTTATTATTGGTTCTGGCTCATAAGCCAACAAATAAGAAACACCATCAAAATCTCCTATGGCTTTAACGGTTTGAATTACGATACGAATTTCTTCCGGAGGCAAACGGTCAATATCATCAATAATGACAATTATCGGTTTCCCTAGCTCAGTAATAGCTTTTTGCACCGCTACTTTGCGCGCTAATAAGTCGAGTTCGGCCATATCAACGGCAGATTTGACACTTTCACCTACAGCAGTAATTGTTTTTTCGACTAGTGTCCCCCAAGGTTCTACTCCGGGTATAAGTTTAATTGGGGACAAAAACTTTGCAAAACTGAGAACTCTCCCTGCTGCCTTGCTCGCAACGTCGGTATTAAAAATTTGATTTATGGAGGTTGCAAGCTGGACTAAAAACCCCTCAATAACACTCTCAAGTGAACCAATAAGCCAAGGGTTAAAGTCTATTATCGCAGCATCTGAACTAATTTCTTTGATTTTTCCTTTGATTAAATTTATGGCTGAAGTCTTTCCTTCACCCCATTTCCCTTCAATGGCTAATATTAAGCTTGGGGACTTTACGCTCAAAATCAAGTGCTCAGCGACTTGGCAAGCAAAATTATTCCTTTCAAAGACATCTTCTTCTCTATTTTTAATTGGGATTTCGCTGATCATATCATTTTATTGGTTTGAGCATATCGTAGAGTTGAGCGGCCCGCGCTGTTCGCGGGTCCGAGTGAGTGAAACGAACGATCTTGAGCGACTGGTTATATTCTATTTAATATTGTTCGTATAAATTCATTTTCAAAAATTTCAGGGTTCCAGTTTGACTCGCTACCTGCGAAACCTATTTCCATAATTTGATTTTTAATTGTTTGTTTGACCTCTATTTTCCATGCATTAGGGTTTGTTCCCTTTATCTTTTCGATTGAACCTTTATGGCCTCCTTGCTCTAGATGTTCTTTAAGAGTTTGTGGTGGCACGAATGTTTTTCTAGAATAGTCTTCTACAGCTCTAAAGGTGATTTTCTCATTATCATGCATTAAGCATGTGAGGAATACTCCCTGTTCACTGTGAGACAGGTCAACCTTTTTAAATTTTTCTTCTAATTCCTGATTGTATTTATTTATAATTTCAAATATTTCATTACTAGCTTGTTTTAAGGAGATCATTGTTTTCTCAGATTTTTTTATTAAAATAATCGAGGTAGGACGGCCAGTTACCCG
>DNSU01000044.1:0-1769 GCA_003499585.1 Cyanobacteria bacterium UBA9579
CGCAAGAAGAGTTATCTGGAATGGGCCAGTAGGAGTGATTGAAATTCCAGACTTTGAAGAAGGAAATAGATCTATAGCTCAAGCTGTAGCCAGCACGGAAGCTTCCACAATGGTTGGTGGTTATGATACGGCAAATGCGATATATAAATATGGAAAGGCTGATTATATCAATGTCGTATCTACTGGCGCTGAGTCATTTATTTTTGCATTGCAGGCAAAAGATATCCCGGCAATAAAAGTTCTGGAAAAGTAAATTTATATTTAGAATTGCTGTCTTGGGACTGGCACATTCAATGATATATATTCACTTTGTCACTTGAGTGTATCACTCACATAATTATATGTATTAGCATATCAAGCGAGCGAGAAAAAATGCTAAAAAGCTTTTTAATAAGGTTTTATGAAGAATGTTTACATCTTTTTTACATTTTTAACATCACCTTATGAGCTTTAGTAGGTTGAGATTCATTCCTTTTCTAACATTTTCCTAACAACTCACTTATAAATCTCTAATAATTTTCAGTTATTCATATAATTGAGGTGATATTATTAGGAAGTTCAAATGTTAGCAGTAAGTAGAGTAAGCTTCAATCAAGATTATTCAAAGGTGAACATTCCCAGAAAAAATGTTCAGGCCTCATTTGGAATGAATATTCCTCAACAATTTATACAATCTCAGCCACTAAGAAAAACAGCACTTAGGGCTCTGGCATCTATATCAAATGTTAGTGGGGAAAAAACCAATATAATAATAGATTCTTTTGGTAAATTGCTTATTGCTCCTGCAGTGATATTTTTTAATCCGTTTTTAAGAACATCAGAAGAAAATAAAAAATTTACTGCTGGAAAACAAGTTGTTTCAGCAGCTTTTACTATAGTTTCACAATTAGGCATCAACGTTACAGCTGAAAAATTATTGACTAAACTTGCGAAAGCAAATAAACTAGGGCCAGCTTTTAATCTTAATACCCAGAGCCAAGAAGCGTTAAAACTTTCACAGAAAAGATTAAAGCTGCTTAATGACAAAGTTGGGCTTCTGGTTACACTGGCTGTGATCCCTTTAATAGTTAAAGCTACAAACTGGGTTTATCCAAGAATTATGAAAAAATTGCTTTCAAATAAAATGACAGAGACTAAATGTTATGATGATTAATGCATCACAAAAATTCTCAAATATAATCAACAGCCCTGCTGTAATAAAGCATTTTGATAAAGCTTTAACCAGTGATGCATTTGCTGCAAGGACTTTACTTACAGCAAATGCAGCTAAGACTATTATAGGAACGGGCTTTGATGTATACCAGACTATAAAAAACGATGAATTATCACGTAGTCAAAAAAAGTTTATTACTACTTATGGTCTTGCAACGGGAATTTTTACAAGTGCACTTCAGCTGGGAACAGGGCTTACCATTGCCAATAATAAAATGCAGACAAAAATTTATGATAAATTGTTTGGCAATTTTAAAAACACCTCTCCTGATTTATTTAAAAAAGGTAAAACAGGTTTTGCAATTGCAACTTCACTGATTGTATCATCTGTCATAGCAAAAAGACTTATAGTACCCTTTTTTGCAAGTATTTGCGCATCTTTACTTAAGGATAAAGATACTAAGAAGCTGTCTTGTTAAAGTTGGTGAGTCACTCTTTTAAGTTATCGATCTTGATATTAAAACTATGATTATTAAGTTTAATGGTGCAACTTTAACCGCAGTCCTGAATCGAGCCTGTAATTATATCATAGTCTGATTTTTATATTTTTAGCCAGA
>DNSU01000044.1:1840-2280 GCA_003499585.1 Cyanobacteria bacterium UBA9579
TTTTTAGCCAGACAGGCTCTAAGAAAGATGACTGATAAAATTTATCAGTTCCTAATTTTAAGGTATTGTCATCCTAAGCTTTAGCGAAGGATCTCTGAGACTCTTTGTTTTACTCAAGAATGACAGGTCTATGATATTGAGACCCTTCGCGGAGAGTCGCCTCCCGCCAGGCTACGGGTGGGCGTTCAGGACGACAATGCAAGTTATAATTATGAGTCATCATTTGACCACTACCAAAAATTTAATCTAAAAGCTAATTGCAAATTAGATAGATTAACTATTAACTACAACCATAATAGCTATTAATATATTTTTATACTTTTGCAGTAAGTAGATTTGAATTAGTTTGAGTTAATAATGATTAGACTTAAAAGCCCCTGGACAATAATCATACCAATATTGGCAGTATTAGCCCTGATTATTATACTTTTTTATTTTCT
>DNSU01000044.1:2344-6473 GCA_003499585.1 Cyanobacteria bacterium UBA9579
CTATACTTTTTTATTTTCTGGCCATCCCTAGAATAATAGATATTGAGCAGCACAGGCCAGCAATTGAGAAGGGCATGGAAGAGAGAATCAGACTTCCTGTCACAATTAGTGAAATGGATACTTCTTTTACTCCAACCTTAGGAATTAGAGTTTATTTTGATGGTATTGATATAAAACATTCTGATGGAAGAGATTTCATTTCTACAGGGCCTGTTTATGTCGAGATTTCCATCCCTTCTCTTCTTAGAAATAAAGTAGTTATAAGAGAAATAAAAATAATCAAACCTATTGCACATATAGCAAGATTACGAGATGGAACATTTGATATTGAACAATTAATACCAAAAAAAAGAGTCGAACCTGATGATTATGAAGTCATTTTCAGAAATACAAATATTATTGTTGATGAATATAGATTATATTTTAAAGACCAGCTAATACAGCCGGAACAAAATTATGAACTTATCGGGCAAAGAATCAGGATAACAGATCTTGATCCAGATGCATTTATCAGAGTAGCTGCTCAAGGAGAAGTTATAGCTCCTCAAAGAGCCAATACTATTTTCGATCTTAATTTTGCAGCAGAACTTCCGATAGATTTTGAGAGAATATGGGAAAAAAAATTAGCATTAGAGGGTGAAATCAAAAATATTTACCCTGATATGTACCTGCCCTATATAAATAGATATACTCCTTACGAATATTCAAATGTATCAGGGTCAGGAGATATAAACTTAGATATTAATATGACAAAATCAAGATTAATATCTAATACTTTCTTCGTTGAAAGTACATTTACAGATTTTATTGCAAGAAATGGTGTAACTTTTAATTTTCCAGATAATACAAGAATCATAGCAAGGGGCGATATAGATAAAGACAGATTAAGATTAAGAGAAGCAAATATAAGACGAGAAGATATAAATGCCAGATTAAGAGGTAATATTAGAAATTATAGAGCCAGAGATAGAATACTTGATCTAAGATTAAATGTAGATAAAACTCGAATTGCTCCTATTGTTGCTTTATTCCCGCAGGAGCTTAATCTTCCTACAAGGCCATTGGCAATCCTTCAAAGATATAACGTCAGAGGCAATATGTGGACAGATGTAGCGATAAGAGGCAAAGCAAAGGATCTGGATTTATTTGGAAATTTAAGATTTGATGATTTTTCAATGGTTTTAAATGGAGAAAGAGTCCCCGGAGGTAGCGGAAGAATTGACTTTAGAGGGAAAACTTATGTTCTAGATACCAGATTTTTTCTTGATCCAACAGGATATATGAATGTAAATGGCACTATAGCTCCAATATTAGAAAGATTGAATCTTAATATAACCTCAAATGTCATAGATCTTGCTAAATCCAAAAGATTATTACAGGCAATAAGTAATATATTCAATTTTCCACTTGGTCCTGTACCCCAAATTGGCATGTCCGGCAAAGGTAGAGTTGATATTAATGTAAGTGGCAGATTTGATAATGTTAGCCTGCGAGGATATCTAAATCTTATTAATGCCGTGGTAAGCCATCCGGGTTTTTCAAAACCTGCTCATGACGTAGTGGGGTTTCTAAGATTTAGAGGTAATAGAGTTATTTATGATAATATCAGAGGATTTATTGAACAATCTAGAGCAACTGCTAATGGATTTAGTACTCTTGAGGGCTTTAGCAATGTTAAGTTAACATTTTCCCGATTAAATCTTACTACAGCACATCAATTGATTCGAAATAGCACCCTGCTTGTTGAAGTGCATAGGATCTTAAAAAATGTGAGAAACATGTCAGGCATAGCTGATGTAGTGATATATTTAACTGGAGGGCCAAAGGGTGTAGCTGCAAGTGGTAATATTATGTTTCAAGGGGCTTCTCTTAGTTATGTAGGATTATCAGACCCAATAAGAGAATTATTTGGACAATTGAGATTTGATCCGCAAGGAGTATTTCTTGACAGATTAAGAGCCAGAATTGCTCAAAGCCCAATTGTAGCTGAAGGAAGTATAATAGAAAACAGGGTAGATGCAACTTTAACATCTACAAGGCTAGATATAGAGGCAATTAGACAGTTTATTATAAACAGTCCAATTTTAACAGAAGCCAGAAACGCCCTGCAAGATTTTACTGCATTGTCAGGTATTGCTGATGCCAGACTCAGACTTGTAGGAAGAACAGATGAAGATATATTTGAGGATCTACAGCTCAGAATCATCAGAGCAACATTTGAGCATAGACAAATAGGATTTCCTGTAAGTTTATTTACAGGCAGAATTTTAATAACGCAAGAAGGTATTTTCTTTAGGGATGTCAGTGGAGAAGTTTTAGGGGCGCCTTTGAGACTAGCAGGGCAGATAACAGGACTTGCTACTCAACTAAGGCCACAGCTTCAACTAACAGTGCAAAATCTGCAATTTGCCAGAATTAAGCAATTAGCTCAGTCTCCCCTTGTTTCTGAGGACATTAAACAGCTTCTTGCTGAATTTACAAATTTAAGTGGCCAAATTGGTGTTAACGCCAGAATACTCCCTCAAACATATAGAGTTAATATTAATCTTGATGAAGCCTTTGCTTTCTATCAACCAGCAGAACTCCCTCTGGAATTTAATGACGGAAATCTTATTATCACTCCCGAAAGAATTATATTTGATAATGTATATGCAGTAATATCTAAAACATTTGTGTATTTAGATGGATTAGTCAGCAATTATCAAACTGAACCAATATTAAACCTTCTTGCTTCTGCAAGAGTGAACTCTGAAGATATAGATGAATATATTAATCCCTATCTGGAAGAACCTATAATTGCAGAAGGTATTATTCCAATTGCAGCTCTTGCTAAAGGTCAATTGAATGATTGGCAAGTGCTAGCTCAGGCGACTTTACCCAAAGGAACAGTTTTAATGTACAGAGAAGACATTGGTTTACCTGAAGATCGTATCAGGGTTTTAAGCCTGAAAGCTGAAGGAACACAAAATAGGATTAATGTGGAAAATCTTGAAGTGGCTACAGGAACTAACATTATAGAGGTTGGACTCTCAGCTTCACCTTTACCAAACGTTGCAACGTCTCTCGAACGTCTATTGGCAGCTGAAGGGGCTATTGAAGATCTTCAAACAGAGCCTGTTTTTGATAATTTTATAGTTACAACTCCGAATCCTGTCGATGTAACTCTGATTAATCCGGTTATACAACCGGAAGCCAGAAGACCTTTATTAACATCAGGAGAATTTCAGGTAAGAGCATTGCTTGAAGGGCAAGTTTCAGATCCACAAATAACAGGCAGCGCCTTACTGAATGATATATTAATCGCATCCAGAGAAACTCTTATTGATTATGCCAATATTGAATTTAATACTGAAAATATACTAGTTACAAATAGCAGTATCAATATGGCAGGGTCTCCAATACAGGTCAGGGCAATAGCTGAAAATGACTTTACCAGACCAATAGTAATACAGGAGATAGCTATAAGTTCGCCGTCTTTCAACGTAGATGAAATAGTCGAAGCATTAAGACAACCGGAAGAAGCAAGAAGAGAAGATAAAGTACCTCCTGTTGTAGTTAATAGAGGAATATTAGTAGCAAATGAGTTGATTATAGGGGATTTAGTAACAACTAATTTCTCATCTTGCTTCAGCTTTGAACCTGACTGGATTCTTAATATGCCTAATATTGTCTTTGAATCAGCTGGTGGAAATGCTGAAGCAGAAATATTATATAATTTAGAAACCACATTATTAAGAGCCAACCTGCAAGTTCAAGGCATGCAGGCTAATGCTGTTGCAACCACACTATTAAGCACGCCAAATGAGGTTTACGGAACTCTTGAGGGCACAGCCGAATTTATGACACAAGGCACAACAAGAGCAGAATTATTAGAAAATGCTGATGGATTTGCTGATTTCCTGATTACTGACGGACGCCTTGTAAGACTTGGTTCTCTTGAATACCTATTAAGAGCCGCGAATATCCTTCAAAGCGGTATAACCGGCTTAACGCTAAATAATATAATAGATGTCATTGCCCCTCAGGAAACAGGACACTTTGAAGAATTTGGAGGAACATTAACAGCTTTAGACGGTATATTAACAACTGATAATTTAGAATCAAGAGGCGACCCTCTCAGCCTGTTCTT
>DNSU01000044.1:6547-14558 GCA_003499585.1 Cyanobacteria bacterium UBA9579
TCTCAGCCTGTTCTTTGAAGGGGAAATGGACATGCTTACGAATTACGCTGATATTACAATACTTGGTAGGCTATCCAAGAAAGTTGCAGGACAACTTGGACCAATCGGTAGTATATCTATAGGTACATTTATTGACATCATTCCAGGAACACAGATACTGGATATAATTCCCGGTTTAGGACGCATACCATTCCTTGGAATTGGTGAACAGGAAGAAGACTATAGAGAATTTGTTGTAGAAATCGAAGGAAATCTATATGATCCTAACTCAGTCAGAAACTTCTACTTTGTCGATGAATAACTGCAATCAATTTTAGTTTTTTGAGAATCTATTGCGGAAAGTCTCAAAAACAGTCTCTCCAATTACATCAAAATCCCAGTTAATCATTGCGGAAGTGTTTATTAATGATGGAATATAGCAGGTATAGCAAGGTTTTGTTGCAAGATGATCAAATGCTTCATCAAATCCTACTTCGTGGATATTCTTGGCATCAAAGACCCCTTGCATGCCCTGACAAGGATAGACTTTTCCATCTTCATCTATTACTATCTCATATATTCCATACTGGCATTTTATTGCCTTTTTACCAAGTAAATCCTTTGAAACTTTTTCAGTGATAAATTTCTGTTTATAATCAATAGGCCAATTCAGTACATACTTTAAAATTTTAGAAGTAGTAAAAATAGGATACCCTTTTTTCTTATAATCAAGGATTTTATGCTGATATTCTATAATTGCCTCGTGAGATGGAGATAAATCCTCTTCTCCTAGGGATTCATCCCCCTTAAAAAGATAATTTATTCCCCATTCGATACTATTTTCTTTGACAAACTCAGCCATAAAATCAATATCATTTATTACATACTTTGTTATAGTGGAATTTATTCTAATTGGAGTATTATAGTGTTCTTTGACAACTTTTATTGATTCCATGATTTTATCAAAAGTACCCTTGCCTCTGACAGTGTCATTCCCATCCCTGTTACCATCCATAGAGAAACAAATATTATCAAGTAATCCAATTTCAGGTATACTTTTTAACTTTTCTGGAAATTGCCCGTTAGTTGATATTGCAGTAATGATACCTTTTTTATGAATATATTCAAAAATCTTACCAATATCTTTATGTAGCAATGGCTCCCCACCTTGAATAAGTATATAGCGGGTTCCACGTCTATGTAAGTCATCAACCAGGGTTTTAATATCCTCAAATTCCCAATCAGGAGTCTGTCTATCAGTATAATGCCCAAAACAATATGCACAGCGTAAATTACAGCGGCTATTAATTACTAAATTCACATAAAAAGGATAAGGTTTTTTATTAAAAGCTTTTATAGAAAGCATATGATATAAAATTCTTGCTCTATCAAATATACGATCTAACTCAGTTCGCTTTTTCATACACTTTACCTTTCAAATAATTCAGAATATTTTCAGAAATCTGCTCTGGTTTTAATCCAAACTGCCCTCTCAAAAATTCCTGACTCCCTACTACATCAACATATCTATCAGGAATACCAAACTTTTTCAGACGTACGTTTAAATCTCTTTCAGTAATTACGTCTGAAACACAGCTTCCCAATCCACCAATAATATTATGCTCTTCTATGGTAACTATAACCTTATATTGCTTCGAGATTTCCTCAATCAGATCTTTATCAATAGGTTTAATAGTATGCATACTTACTAAACCTGGATTTAATCCTTCATGCGCCAATTTCTCACAAACGTTATATCCTGTTTCAAGCATATTGCCAGTAGTAATTATTGCTACATCATTACCTTCCAGAATCTTAATACCTTTACCTATTTCAAAGTTGACAGGATTTTGATGTATAATTTTTTCACCGCTTTTACCCAATCGAATATAAGCAGGGCCCTGAATTTCTGACATTTTATGCATTGCCATTTCAACTTCTATAGGATCGCCTGGACAAATAATTGTCATATTAGGCAAACTATTTAAAACTGCTATATCTTCTATAGTATGATGGGTCGCACCACCTGCACCATATGTCAGTCCCCCGCCAATCCCGATCAGATAAACAGGAAGATTTTGAAAACATAAGTTAATTCTGATTTGCTCAAAGCATCTCATAGTAATAAAAGGAGCTATGGCGTATGTGAATACTTTTTTTCCATTTAAAGCTAATCCTGCTGCCACGCCAATCATATTAGCTTCTGAAATGCCAATATTCAAGTATCTACTAGAAAATAATCTTTGAAATTCATCAAGTACAATATAACCTGTATCAGAAGTTATAAAAAACAGGTCTTCGTCTTTATGGAAAAGTTCTTTTAAATTTCTTGTAAACGCATCTCTCATAATTTAATCTTTCAATTCTTTAATAATGCTATCACGTCACCTTTTTAAGTTAATGATCATTCAATATTTTTATTAGGGATATTATCTACTTAATTCCTCAAGATATGAATCTACCTTGTCTTTTGGGATCAAGAAATAATGCCATTTTAAATCATCCTCAAATTCAGCAATCCCTTTACCTTTCATAGTACGAGCAATTACTATAGATGGTTTTCCTGATTCAAAAGGAGTTGCCTGTAATGCTTCTTTTAATTTATTTATATCGTGACCGTTAGTCTCTTTTACGGACCAGCCAAATGCCTCCCATTTTGCCTTGAAGGTATTGATGGGTTGTATATTTTCAACCCTGTCATACCCTTGCAGGTTATTAGCATCTACCACTACAACCAGATTATCCAGCTTTAACTTTGATGCTAGCATGGCTGCTTCCCATATTTGGCCTTCTTGACATTCACCATCGCCTATAACCACATAGGTTTTATATTTTTCATTGTCATTCTTTGCAGCTAATGCAATACCTACACCCAGGGATAATCCCTGCCCTAAAGATCCTGTGGATGCTTCAATTCCCGGAAGGGCTTTTCTTTTTGGATGGCCAAAAAGAACGCTATTATCAGTTAAATATCCATCCAGCAGGGATTTATCATAAAATCCTTTAAAAGCTAATGTTGTATATAATACAGATGAAGCATGCCCTTTACTTAATATAAATCTGTCTCTTGCTGGATCATCAGGAGAAGAAATATTCATAATATCAAAGTAGAGAACCGCAATTATATCTACTACAGAAAATGCAGGACCTATATGAGGACCTTTCTGGTGCATTTTTATCAGCTCTTTTCGGATTTCTTTTGTGATATTTTCAGTATTTATAATTGCTTCCATAAAACCCCTTATTTCTACTTATCGGTTAAATCAATTAACCATTTTTTAAGTTCTTCAGCTTTTACAGGAATATTTCCTACCTTACTTACAGCTATAGATGAGACTCCTGATGCTATAATTGATGCTTCCATTAAATTACCTCCCGCACACATTGCAAGAGATAATCCGGAAAGTAATGAATCTCCTGCTCCCATTACATCAACAGGGTTTACATTTAACGCAGGAAAATGTTGAGATTTCACAAGAAGTGCATCACCATCTGAAAGCTTTTGATAAGCAACTAAACCATTCTCTCCCAGTGTGACTATAAGATTCTTAAGCTGCAGATTTTCTAAAAGTATCATTCCTATCTGCTCTAAACCACTAAATTTATCATTTAATGCTAATCTTGCTTCTCTTTCAGTTGGGGTTATAAGGTCAAAATCTTCAAATTTACCTACATCTCCAACTTGACTACTGCTTTGAGAATCTCCAAACAGCTTTATATTATGTTTTTTAGCAAGTTTAGATATAGTACTAATTAAACCAGGCGTAATTACTCCATATGCAAAATCACTTATAATTATACCATCTAAGTCATTTACTAAGGTTTTTGCATAATTTATCAATGAATTTTCAAGCTTTTCATTAATATGATGCTCTTTTAGTCTTGAGACTCTTAAGATTTTCTGCTTTCCGACCATATATCTGATTTTAAATGTCGTCTCTCGCTCTTTATCAACAATTAATTTTGTTGTAATTCCATCATTTGTAAGTTCTTTTTGAATAAATTTGCCTGGTTGATCATTACCAATAACTGAAGCAAAGTAACAATTCGCGCCTAGTGCTTTAATATGCCTTGCTATAACGGCAGCTCCACCGACAAAGTCCTTGCTTTCAAGCTCTCTAATATTAATAATTGGGGCTTCAGCACTCATTCCTAGCGCATCACAGGCTACGTATTGATCGACAATAGCATCTCCTATTACAAGGATTTTTTGTTTCTTAAACGCATCAAAATATTCTGCGAGCTTATTTTCAGAAACCTTTTGTTTCTCAATAGCTTTTTTAAATTGATGCCTGCTTTTCTCCATTAAATCGAAAAGATCATTGTCTAAAAAGTCTGAAGTACTGTATTCAACCTGCCCTGAGCTGAAAACCACTTTCCCATCCAGCTTTTTAACCAGATTGATTTCATCCTGAATAACTCTTAAATATTTGCTAAACTCTTCTCCTCTGACATATATATCGGGTTTAACAGCTTTTATTACATCTAAAATGGACTCTTCATTAAATATAACTACTTTATCAACTTTTTGTAGAGAAGCAACGCCTCTTGCTCGTTCTTCAGCGCCAAAAAATACACCTTTATTTTTATCTTCAAGCCAATTATATCCTTGAATTGCTACAATTAGACAATCACCCTGTTGCCTGGCGAACTCCAAAAATCTTAAATGGCCTGGGTGAATACTATTAAAATGTCCCTGACAAAGTACAATTTTTTTACTTTTAGCTCTTTGTCCTTGTAGCGATTTATTTAGATTGTTTATATTTACTATTTTCTCGTTGATATCCATTTAGTTTCCTGCTATATAAAATTTACATGCTCTTTTGGATGCCTTAATTCCCATAAATATCTGTTGATTTCATCCATACGACAATTTTCTCTACAGTTTTGGGCATTCATCTTATCTCGTACGAATTCGTAATTCTCTTTTCTTCTATTACCTTCCCATATTTCTTTAAAGCTGTGCTCATTTATATTGCCGTAGCTAAATTTTTCATTCTCCAGAAATGAGCTACAACCATAAACTTCTCCATTTGCCATAATATATCCCCAAAAAAATGGAACAGCACTGCATCTGGAATATCTTTCCTGATCATCTAATAGCTTATTAATAGTATGCATTCTGAATATAACTTTAAAATTCTCTGAGTTAAAGCTTTTTAATTCTTTTTCGAGATGTAAATATTTTGAATAATCAATATTTTCGTATTTATGAGTATTACTGGATAAATGTTGTGAATAAGGTTTAATTACCAGATAATCAAATCCTATTGCTTTTATTTTTTCTGCCAGTTCAATAGCTGTATCAAAATTATCAGGAAGCAAAAGCATTTGGGCCCCAAGCGTGCAAGAGTATCCCTTTTCTTTCTTAAGAGAACTAGCCAACAGCATATTACTAATAGCAATATCAAAGTCTTTTGCACTAGTGCCGTGAACTTCCGCATAAGCTTTAGCATTTCCGGCATTAATACTTACTTTTATCCACTTGCAATGTTTGACATACGTTTCTGCATTACTCTGCGTAAAAGGAACTATATTGGTAGTTAAAGCAGTATCTATGCCTACATTGGCACAATGTTCTATAATCTCCGGCAATTGCTTATATAAAGTAGATTCGCCCTCTCCGGCAAACATAATACTTTTAACGCCTAGCTCAGCCATTTCTGATATTCTATTTTTCAGAATTTCAAATGGAATTTTTCTGTTTTGATATCCAATATAATCCTTGGCACAGAATGAGCATCTGTGATTACAATAACCTACAGGAGAAATTTCAAGATATATAGGATAAATCTTTTTAGCCTCTTCCCAATGTTTATATCCCTGCTGCCATTGGGCAACTCTTTGAGGGTGAAAAATTAATTTATGGTTATCTATTCTGTATTCGTCAGCCATATCCCAACTCAATTATTTCATTTCATCTACTGAATTTACGAGTATCGAAACAATATTAGACATTCTTTCTGTTTCCTGATTACAGAATAAATCTGTTAACAGGTGAAGATAATAGGCATGCCCTGATTCTGCAAAGCTATATTCTCCGGTATTTAAATAAAGGTTATATTCCCCAAGTTTTCTTAGAGGATTGTCAGGATTAAATGCTGTAAAAGTAATTAGCTGACTATTATCAAAATTCTCTTTAACAAATTCAGCTGACTTTAAGATATTTTTTGAAGTGCCTGAGCTGCTTATAGCAATCAAAGCATCCCCGTTTTTCATTATTTTCTTTAATATTTCCATATAAGCATCTTCATAAGAATAATCATTGCTAAAACAGGTTAATAAAGCGTTATCTGTAAGCGTATAAGATGGAATTAAACCATTTTTAGTTAAATCAGCTGCAAAATGTGATGCAATTGAAGCGCTTGCACCATTGCCAATGAAGTAAAGGCTTTTACCTGACTTCTTTATTTCATTTAGATGTTCGATAACCTTAAAAAACCAGCTTTCCGGACTTATTAAACTGGAATTTACAGTAAATTCTGCGTTATTTACTGCTTCAAAAAACCTGTTGCGATGTTGCTCTAATTTATTCTTTAATTTCATTTCTCGCTCTGAATACTTGTATCAAAAACTATACCTTTATCATAATCCAATCTTACCATAAAATATCTTTCGGGTGAGTCAACCGCACAACGATATCCTGTTAAAGGAAATCCATATAATACACCCATCTCTATTAATTTAGGAAAAATATCTTTTGGAAAGTCACATTTTCCTTCAGGAATTATATCTAATACTTCTCTATTAAAGCAATATAGACTTGAATTTACCCAATTCTGCTTTTTATTTCTTGTTTCAGTTTCAGAAGGTCTCTCGATAAATTTTACTATTCTATTATTGTCATTTATCTCAACAATACTGTTAGACTTCAACCTTTCGTGAAGAATAATTGATGATATAGCATCTTGTTTAGACTTATGGAAATTGATAAATTCACTGTAATCCTGATTTGCAACCACATCTCCATAGAGTACAAGAAAATTTTCTGACTCAGACAGGATATCTTGAACATTCTTAACAGCACCAGCAGTGCCTAATGGTGCATCTTCATAGCTGTATATTATTTCTACGTCCCATCTTTTACCGTCTTCAAAATAAGAAGTTATTTGCTCTGCCAAATAGTGAAGATTTATTACAATTCTTTTTATACCGGATTTTCTTAAATGTATTATTGTATGTTCTAAAATGGGTTTATCGCCAATTTTTAGCATAGCCTTTGGGGTATTTTGAGTTAGTTCATTTAATCTTGTGCCAAATCCTGCGCATAAAATCATAGCCTGAGTCATTTGATAACCCCTTTTAATTCGGAAATATCATTTATCGCATAATCAGGCTTTATTTGATCAGGAATATTCAGGTCTGTTTGAATCAATTCCTCTGTATGTTTGCCTGTTAAACACTGCACAGTTTTGCATCCGGCAAGATATCCGGCAATTATATCAGAGATTCTGTCTCCTATCATAAAACTGTTTTTTAAATCAATATCAAACTCTTCTTGTGCCTGTAAAATCATTCCGGGTTTAGGCTTTCTGCAATTACAGTTAATACGATATTCAGGAATATTTGCATTAGGATGATGAGGACAGTAATATATTTTATCGATTTTAGCTTCTTTATTCTGTTCCATCATTAATGATTGATAATCCTGATGTAGTTGAATTAAGTCTTGCTCAGATATTATCCCTCTTGCAATCACAGGTTGATTAGTAACAATAATTATCTTGAATCCGAGATTACGGCAATATGCAACTATATCAGCAGAAGAATCATATAAATCTATATAGCTAATGCTGGTAACATAATCACCATCTGCGTTTAATACACCATCTCTATCAAAAAATACAGCTTTATTCATAATATAACCTATTATTTTGTTTCCTTAATTATGATGGTTATTACAGGAGGGTATGTTTTCGGAGGAGGCAGCATAGCTGCACCATTATAGTCAATAATCTATGTATATTCACCAAGATTAATGACAAGAAGAATGTGGCTTAGCCACCGACGAAGAGAATATATCTCCCTGTAA
>DNSU01000012.1 GCA_003499585.1 Cyanobacteria bacterium UBA9579
AGAATCTCTGATAGAGGCTTTACTTATTATTCCATTGGGAAAAATGCCCAGCAAATAAAAATTCCTGGCTAAAAAAGCCAGGAACACAAACGTTAGTTTATTTGAAGCTTGGTTATAAGAAGCAGGCTTCAAAAATCATAAGGATTTTTTACGCTGTCCTTAAAATTATCTACCCATCATTACCAGTTGTCTCATTACCTGGTTTATAGTATCAAAGGTTCTGCTGTTTGCTTCGATACCTCTTTGAGCAACAATCATATTTGCAAATTCAGTTGGCAGGTCAATGTTGGATGATTCAAGACCACCTGAGTTAATTGTTCCTATACCTCCGGATAGACCAACTGCAAAGGATGCATAGCCTGCGTTTGGACCAACAGTAAATGTATTTCCACTTTTTGCTACTAATCCATTAGGATTAGTTACATTTGCCATTTGTACTTGGAGTTCTTGAGGACTTACAGCATTAGCAGACACTGCAATGCCAGCACCTATAATCCTATAACCGGTTGAAGTGGTATATATTAATTCTCTGGTTGGGTTTCCGGTAACTGAAATTTTATCTCCATTTGCATAAACTGCTTCAATAGAACCGTCTTTACCAACAGAGAAAGAAGTTAGTTTACTGGTGCTTGAAGTGTTATCAGGAGGAGCAATTGTAGCTGAATTAGCTGTTAAAACATTACTGGTATATATGTGAGCAGGAGCAACGCCTGTATCAGTTGCTGTAGATAATCCGGTTACATCTGCAAAATTACTTGTATTTGAAGCTACACTTATATCTGCAGGATTACTGGTTAATACAAGACTTCCACCTGCAACAGAAGCAGTTCCTGCACCTGCAGCTGTGTTAATAGCAGTAGCAACACTATTTAATGTACTGCTTGAGTCAATTGTAATTGTATAGGGGGTAGCACCTACTGTTACTGTAAATGTTCCTTCGGTAATTTTAACGTTGCTTGAATTTAAAAGTAATTCTGTACCGGTCATAGTTGCGCTGGTAGTAGCTAAGTTTAATGATTGAGGTATTTTAATCGGAGTACTGCTTCCTGTAGTACTGCTAACATCTGCTGTTCCAAGAACTTTTAATCCGCCCGGGTTAACTAAATACCCGTCAGAGTCAGGTTTGAAGTTTCCTGCTCTTGTTAATAACAATGAGCCTTCTGAATCTGTAAGTGTAAAGAATCCTGAACCTTGAATATTTAAGTCATTAGTATTTCCTGTGGTCTGTACTGTTCCACTGGAAAAGTTTCTGCTTATCTCACTTATAGTTGACCCCAGGCCAACTTGTAATGGGTTAGTACCACCAATGTTCGATCCTGGTGCAGTACCTGATGATAACGTCTTTACATATACGTTTTCGAAGTTAACCATACTTGATTTAAAACCCACTGTATTCATGTTAGCAATGTTATCTGCGATAACATCAAGTCTGGCCTGGTTTGTTGTAATCCCGCTTATTGCGGTGAACATTCCTTGTGACATTAGTTTCCTCCCCTTATAGTATAAAAAGTTCTATTTATATTGCTTCTTTAATGCTTTTTATTGAATTTATCGGATATTCTTTATTGTTTACTACTATATTTGTATTTTTATCAGTGATTCTGGCTTCGCTAACAGTTCCTGTTACTGTACTATCAGGATTTTCAGGGTCTGTAAGGGTTACTTCCTTGCCTATTAAAGTGCTGGCTTGCATCAATTGATTATTGCTCATCATAGTTTTATTTAACTTCTGTAGTTCACTAATCTGTGTAAATTGAGCCTGTTGTGAAACGAATTCTGCATTATCCATTGGCTTTAAAGGATCTTGATATTTTAGTTGCGTCATTAATAGTTGTAAGAAACCATCCTGATCAATAGTGTTATTGCCAAGTCTTGTTGATGCTTTATCCGCATTAACCTTGGTAGTGCTATTGTTAATATCTGTTATAACATCTTGTATACTCATACTGTTACTCCCCTTTAAACTCTATAATCAACCCGTCCCTGCATAACAGGTTCAGAGTTATTATTTTTTACTAAATTAGGATTAATTTCCTCTTCCATTTCCGGATTATTTGCATAGTTATTAGCTCTTTCCTGATGAACAGTTTGCTTACTGGAATGTGAATTCGGATTTGAATTCATTGATCCCTGACTTGTCTGATCAAACTTTTGGAAGTTTTGATCTTGCTGTAGATTACCTTGATTGTTGTTTGATGTATGTGGTTCCTGTACGTTAACTACTAATCTGTTGACATTCACACCCTGATCAGTCATGCTTTGCCTTAATGTTTCCAGTCCTTTGTTTAAGATATCCCTGACCTGATTGTTTTCAGCTGTTATTTGAGCCGTAAGAACGCCATTTCTACTGATAAGGTTAATATCAACTTTTCCGAGATTATCAGGTCTTAAGGAGATGGTTACCTGTGATTTATTGGTGCTTAATTCTGCACTGGCTTTTTTAACCACCTGATCCATTACAGAGCTGTTTAACGTCTGCTTTGTGTCTTTTGAATCAAAGATTCTGTCAAATTGCATAGCTCTTTGGTTATTTATCTCTGGCAGGTTGTTATGTGACTGATGATTATGAATCTTAGATATAGATTCACCTGATTGGTGCTGGTTATGTTTTTGATTTAACTGCGATTCAGCAGAATTATTTTGTAATTCCAGTCTGGTGATAACAGGTTTATCTTTTGCGTCTGCATATTTGATATTTTCATTAATATTTTGCCCCAGCTTGGTTTTGTCTTGTAGGCTTTTTCTGTCTATATATGGTATTTGATCTTGATGTCTATTTGCATCAACTTTTACTGATTCTTCTTGCTCTTTTTGAGGTTTAGCTTCAGCTAGAACTTTTATTTCAGGTTGTTGTGAATTTTTATTTGCTTCTTGTTTTATTGTATTAGATTGTTCGCTGATTTTATGTTCTATTTTTACCTCATTTTGAACTTTAACCTGATTGATATTATTTAAATTGCTTTGTTTGACTTGATTATTAGGATTAATTACCTCTGATTTCTCAGGGTTTTCGGTCTGATCCTGTTTTTGTAATGCCTGTGTAAGATTTGAAACAGGTTTTTGTATGTTTTGTTGAGCATTAACCTGTTGATTCTGTATTTTTACAGAATTAGGGCTAATGTTAGAAGATGCAGCTTTCTTCTCAGTTTGTTGAGTAGCTTCAGCTCCTGCATCAGTTTTTACTTGATTTTGTGGCTGTGCTTTAAGGTGTGCAAATCTTATTTCTTGATTTTGATTATTAGGTTTGTCAGGTGTGTGATTGCCTTTAATGTTGGCCTGAGCAGGCTTATGTTGTTGTGAATGATTTACAATATTAACTTTTGCGACTTCCGTAGCTACAACCTGTTGGCCATTTTGTGGTTTGTCCTGAGCAGTTTCTTTTATTCCAGGAATGAAATTGTTTTTAATGTATTCTTTCTTGTCCTGAATCATTTCTTTTTTGTCTAATTCGGTGGTAGATTCTTTAATATTTTGTTGGAATTCTGTTTTTATATATTCCTTCTTGTCCTGAATCATTTCTTTTTTGTCTAATTCGGTGGTAGATTCTTTAATATTTTGTTGGAATTCTGTTTTTATATATTC
>DNSU01000167.1:0-1959 GCA_003499585.1 Cyanobacteria bacterium UBA9579
CTTGACAAACGGGCACACTATAAAGATTGGAAAAATATCCGTTTACTCTACCATTTAAGTATATTTTCTTAAAATTTATATAGCTGCTTAGATCAACCCCAAGCTTATCATTTAAATATGATGCATTATTGCCTATTCCTGAAGACCCTGCCATATAAAAAGAGGAAGAATAATTAAACAGACTGCCTGATAATGCATAAAGAGGCTTATTATACTTTATAGATAATACAGAAGAAAAGCCCAGCGGATTAATTTTATAAAATTCATCGTCAATTGTGCTTGAAGCATGACTTATTCCAAAGTCTGCTGTTAGTGCAAGATTATCACGTGGAGCATAATAAAATGACAAAAGGCTTGTCTCTCCATGGGTAGGGTTAAAGTCCCTATAACCGCTAAAAATTAAGCTGGTTATTCCTTTATTTAAGGGGATTCTACTTAGAAAATCCTGTTTATTGGGCAAAGAGACTATATAATCGCTAATCCCTGCAAAATTAACCGTTAATTTGTCTGTTAATCCATATCCTAACTTGATTCCTCCTGTAAGTTTTTTAGCATAGTAATTATTCATTGAATTGTAGTTATCGAAAAGATAATCATTATATCCGGTTATTCCAGAAATAAGGTCAAATTGTTTCTGCCCTTTTATTAGTAAGTTTGGATCAGGCTGGTAAAATTCTTCTTTAATTTTGCTGACTTTACCTTCCAAGGTGATCTCTTCCAGTTTTAATTTACCTGCTTTATTATTAACTGATGATAAATCCTTAAGATCATAATATCCTCCCTGCGTATTTATGGTAGAGACAAGCTTATCATTTACATAAACATTAACTTTGCTTCCGGGAGCTACTATTCCATCCTGAAGCTTTCTTCCAGTATTTTTCTCATTATTGATATTTATGCCCAGAATACCTTGCCCAATATCAAAAGAGCCTGTCTCCATACCTGAAATACTGCCAAGCTCAAGATTATATTTTTTAAATCCTTTTTTATACCCAAAGCCAACTCCTCCAGGAGATAAGATATTATTTCCAATAATATGTGGATTATTCTTAATTTCATATTCTCCACCCAATAAAGCCCCATTCAGTGCTATTTGGGCTGTATTGTAAAATGAGAAATCTTTAGAAGTTTTGAAAAGATCTGTTTGTTTACTGGAAAGAAATTGCGATTGGCTATCAAATTTGATAGTATCAAAAGATATAATCCCTTTCTCTTTAGGTGTAAACAGCTTTAATAATGTATTATCAGGTTCAGGAAAGTTTTTGAAAGAAATGCCTGCATTATTTTGTTTATCTCGGACAATCAATGCATTAAAGGGTTTATCTGTTTTTATGGATATAGAATAATCAGACATATCCTGCAATATGTTGATATTAAGAATGTCATTTAAAATCTTTATCGGTACAAATACTTCGTCTTTTGTCTCTTCAAGGATGCCTTCTTTTAAAAAAACCATTTTGTTATATTTGCCAAGCTCAATGATTTTATCCCCGAGGATGATCTTTTGTTTTTGAAAGTCAACTGTGCCGAATTTTCCATCGGGTAAAGTAAAAGATATTTCTTTTGTAAGTTTATTTTGACTGACAGAAATATCCAATAGCTTTGCTGTTGATTTGAACGGCAGACTAAATGTGCCATCAGTATTTGCAAATACTTCATAATCATAATTAAGTTTATTATTTATATCCAGATTAACAATAATGGCTCCGGAGTTAGCCTTAATATTTTCTGTTTCTGATTTTTGTTGCGGGCTATGGACTATATGAGGTGAATTAGAGTCGGACTTAGCAAAGACAGGAGTTATAGAAAATATAAAAATGACAAAAATAATAATCTGTACCTTTGAAAGTACAGTTATTAACTTAAAAACAATGGTATTTTTAATTTCCATCCTGTTTTTTCCAAATTTTAAAAAAAGC
Organism: Cyanobacteria bacterium UBA9579; assembly: GCA_003499585.1. GTDB lineage: Bacteria > Cyanobacteriota > Vampirovibrionia > Gastranaerophilales > UBA9579 > UBA9579. The sequence continues at coordinate 1,920 of DNSU01000167.1, forward strand.
AAATCGATTTATCCGATTTACTTTTTAGGTATGAGATTAT
>DNSU01000167.1:2030-2199 GCA_003499585.1 Cyanobacteria bacterium UBA9579
ATTATGTATCGCTTGCTGCAAGAGTGATTATTGCAGTATAAACTCCTGCTGTATCTGTTGTTCTGCTATATGTACCGTTACCTAATGTTCCTACTAATCCTGTTATTGTAGTTGAACCTGTAGGACTAACTGTGCCAACCAGTGGAGTTGAAACAAATGTATCAAATAC
>DNSU01000167.1:2265-2468 GCA_003499585.1 Cyanobacteria bacterium UBA9579
GAAACAAATGTATCAAATACAACTCCAGTGCTTGCAAATGAAACATCATAGGCTATAGCATCAATATTTAAAGCAGGGTCGGCATTAGCAGTATCAATAGCATTTGCTACTGCTGAAGTAGATGCAGTAGTTTTTGCTATAGCTAACCTAACATTGCCAAGAACCGATGATTGAGGAACTCCAAGAGCCTGAGATGCACCACT
>DNSU01000167.1:2537-2776 GCA_003499585.1 Cyanobacteria bacterium UBA9579
TGAGATGCACCACTATTCCCTGCAACGGCAGAAATTCTTATTTTATAATTTGAGTGGTTTGTATCAATAGTGAAAGAAGGATCAGTGTTTTTTTCCCAATTACCATTGCTATAATGGATAATACCAGCCCCATCAATAGCTGTTACGGTATAATGAGTAACAAGATCTCCCGTTAAAGCTGAATCTGCATTATTTGCAGCTTTTGCTTTTTCCGTGATTCCTATTGCCAATAATATGAC
>DNSU01000147.1 GCA_003499585.1 Cyanobacteria bacterium UBA9579
ATATTTCCCGTATCTATACCGGAGCCAATAAAACTAAATAGCACATCATTTCCTGTAGTTATATTATCAGTAACTATAGAACCAAATTCTAACTCAGCAAAGACATTGTTTCCTGCATCTATGTTTCTTGTTACGATTCTACTGTCAAATTGCACGTTTAAATCAACGTTATCGCCTGCCTTGATATTTTTCGTTATTATTTCACTACTGCTAATTGCCTGCAAGCTAACATCATCACCTGCACAAATATCATTCGTGGTCACAGCACCATTATTTACTGCCGTAATATTAACATCCTCTTGTGCATTAAGCTTTCCAGCCCTTATTGTTTCATTGTCTACAACTATTGTTACACTATCAGCTGTAGTAGTATCAGCTAATCTGAATCCACCACCAAACAGCGTAACCTCATTAGGATTACTAAATCTGATTATACTGCAAGAATTCCCACCATTAATATTAAGATCAACATCGCCAGTTGTATCCAGCCTCAAATCGAAGGCTCTATCGTTATATCCAGCAAGTCTCAGGCTTCCTGTTATATTTGACTGAGTTTCATTGCCTATGTTAATTGTTGACGCGTTAATTTTATCAAGAAAATCAACATGGAAAACATTTGCTAAGGTATTTGAACCAAAGAAAATATCTTTATCCTTGGATACTGGCTTTAAATTCGCCTCATCAGCAGTAACACTGCCAGAATCTGTAAATGTCAGCTCATCGGATTTTAAAGTTACAACTCCTGGGACACATCGATCACCCACTCCTGCTGTAAGGTTAGTATTAACTCTTATTCCTGCTACACCTGCATTTGCATTTCCTGTTGAATCAACATTATCAGCATAAGCATAGATAGTTCCACTATCATTTCCTACTACTGCACTTGCTGTTATAACTCCATCAAGATTAACCAATTGCAATAGTGGATCATTTGAATCTCTATCAACTCTAGATATAGCTCGAATATTATGTCCAGAGACTATGCCATCACTTAGATTAATTGCTGAGTTACTGGCAGCTCCGTTAATATAAGTCACTTCATTAGGTAAGACTGTAGATGGCTTTACTTTATCAGGGGAAACAGGCTGGGATTCATAATCATAGAAAAATCTGAATGTTACGCCATCACCTGTTATGAGCTGTACATTTCCATTGCCTGCAGTAATATCAGCTCCTGCATTAAATATTCCATTTGAGGCAAAAACAGCACTCTTGGATGTGCTGATATTTGCACCGTTTTCAAAATAAATTCCTCTTGGATTTATTCCGGATCTATCAAGAGTTATAGTTTTATAAGCTGGCCTATCTAGAGTGCCACCTGTACAATTGAGGGTTGATGTCATAAATGAATCAACATTAACTGATGAATTTGCACCAAATAAAATACCGTTAGGGTTAATTACAAAAACTGCTCCACCCTGTCCCGATTGGCTGATATTACCCAGAATATGAGAAGCAAATTGGTCTCCTGCTTCTGTTACTCTGTTTAATGCAACCTGACCTGCGGCGCCAAAATTATAATTAACAGTACTGCCTTCTCCAATATTATAGGAATTGTATCTTAAGTCAGCAACGTTATTGGCTGTATTCCCAAGATCAACATTTAAGCTTGTAGATATATTAGCAGCCTGTACAGCATAATGTTGAACAGATTGGCTTAATCTTCCTTCGCAAACTTGTTGTCCTGAGTTATATTGTAAATTAGCACCGCCTACATAGTTAGGCACAGGCAAATTATCTGAAATAGGGACGGTTTGAGCAAAGGCATTGCCTGTAATATTTAATGTAACTGCAAGGGCTATGCCGGTATTTAAAAGAGATTTAGTAAGGTTCAAGCTTTTACTGGATTTTTTCTTTTGATTTTTTCTTCTGATTTTTCTCATGATCTTCTCCCCAATTTGTATCCTAAACCTTGATTTCACACATCAAGAATTCTGTTAAATCACAATATTGTGAAATAACAGATATTAGTATTGGAATTTCTTAATAGTTTTTAGCTTTTGTAATCTGTAAAAGTTATTTAAAAGTTGATTCAATACTTCTATCTCCTGCTAATTCAATAAATAAAGTTTTTATCAAAATTGAGTAACTTTTAAACAGGATAAAGTGGTAAAGCAGAGTCATAATTAAATGACTCTGCATAAAATTTAATTAAAACAGATTACTTGTCAGACTAAAGTGGAATTTTGCTGCGTTTTGATCAGGAGATACTTTTCCACCAAGTGGTACTCCTAAATCAAGATTGGCGCTTAAAAATCTTGTTACAGAGCAACGTAATCCAACGCCTACACTTTGTAAAAAGCCCGATGTTTTTATGCTATTTTGATGTAACATCTTTGCATAACCTTGATCATAGAACGCAGCAAACTGTATTTTGTCTTTTAAGTTGATATTTTTTATCTTTTGAGGCATCAATGGCAGGCTAATACTTGCAGGTAAAAATGGAATAGGGGTTCTGACCTCTAAACTGGCATTATATCCTAGATCACCAAGTAATATGCCTTCATCATATCCTCTTACTGTGTAAGATCCTCCAAGTTGTGTTTGTTCAGGAGCTAAAAGTGCATTAGGTGAAAATTGTCCAGATACTCTGGCAATACCAAGGCTATTAAATGGAAGTTTCTGAACTCTGATTAAATTGCTGTTAATCTTCACAAATTTACTTGAACCAATACCATGTCCACTTTCTGTGGTTGCTCCTAAAATTGGGAGTCCAGTGCTTACCTCAGCTCTTGAAATCCATTTGCCGGAATTATCATATTTTATAGCATTTAAGCCTGTTCTCAAAACTCTTAAATTATAATTTTGAAGGGTTGTGTCCCCTAATAAAGTAGTTTTGGAATGTCTCATATCAAAGCCTAAGTCTGAAACTAATTCAAAATTTCCCCCTTTATAGATTGGCTGAATTATTGATGTACCAAATAAATGGGAATTTCCATCAATCTTATATTGCTTATATGCTCCACCTAAATCAATATCTGCAAAAGAATATCCAAACCTAAATTTTGTTCCGTACGGGCCAACAGGAACTTCATAACCTGTGCTTACTCCAAAAGCTCCGCTGGCTAAACTTGTACCTGCATAAAGCCTATCTCCAAAACCTGTTAAATTGTTATCAGCTACAGTTATATTAGCTCTTTGATTTCCAATAAGGTCTCTGCCTAAATTGTCCCAGCTGACTCCTAGAGAAAATGGCATTCTTTCTTTTATATCAAGAATTATATCAGTAGTTTCAGCTTTCTCACCCTTTTCAAGAATTATCTGTCCTTTTAAATAACCACTTTGATTTAGGTCATTCAATGACTTTCTAACAGAATTTATATTGAAAATTTTATCTTCATCAAATCCATTGCTTTTAAATATAGTATTTTTAAGATATACATCTTTAGTCCATCTTGTCCCTTGAATCTCTATATCTCCGATTTTACCTTCTACTATACTTATTTCTACTATTCCATCTTCAATAGTTTGAGGAGTAATATAAGCTAAAGAAGTCAGATATCCGTTTTCACGATATAAATTAGTAATCTGTCTTGCTACAGCGTTAACTTCTTTAAATGTTACTTCTTTGCCAATAATATCAGCTGCGAATTTTGTTAAATCTTCTGATTTATACTGTGTATTTCCTGTAAAAATAACCTTGTTAAGCTGAAATTTCGTATCACGTAATACAGCGGGTGATTCTGCTGATTCAGATGCTTTTGTTATTTCCTCCTGTATTTCAGATTTCGGTTTTTGGGTTTTCAGGTCAAATGTCTGCATTCTAGCGCTGTCTATAACGCCCGGATCCACATTTGAAGGTGGCATTATTTCAGCCTTTAATGCTCCATTTGTATTGGATATTAGAACTAAAGCACTGGCTATAGCTAACTTTAACAATGGTTTTCTCATATCTCTTCTCCCCTAGTAAAAAACATTCTCATATTAACTACTGCTTCATAGCATCGCCATGAATCAGTTAAGATGAATATGTGACTTGTTAAATTGATATGCAAAAATTGTAAAAATAGTTAAATTAATTTGCAAGATTTTCAGGCTAATATTTTAAGCTAATATTTTGAAATTTAACTATTTATTTTTCTCCAGTTTTACTAGGTAAATTTATTTTGTGTGATTTTAAATACACATCTAAGAAGCTGTCTTGTTAAAGTTG
>DNSU01000219.1 GCA_003499585.1 Cyanobacteria bacterium UBA9579
TTAGTAGTAAATAAAGGCAAATTAGAAAATCAAGTTCATGTCCTACCTGAAGAAGTCGACCACAAAATTGCTAGTTTAAAACTAAAAGCAATGGGTATTGAGATAGACACTCTAACTCCAGAAATGGTAGAATACCTAGGTAGCTGGCAAATAGGCACATAGGCCTTTATAAAATATACAAAAAGCCGTTCTTAATTAAGAATGGCTTTTTAATTTGTTCTATTGTCATTCTGAAAGAAAACTCTCAATATTGTATTTGGGTTTAAGGTTTAGAAAAAGGTTTCCATTCCATTTTCATATTGTTATACGGGCTTATAAACTTGATAGTGCAGAAAGATTCGTTTTTATCAGGTTTTTTGTCTAGTATTCTCGCGCCAAAAGTAATTGAAGTTTTCTTATTTCCGTCTAATCCACTTAAATTTACCTTCAAAATATTATCATCAATGTAAGTTAATCTATCATCGTCGGATTTATCACTCAACCTTTTATCATTTAGCTTTAGTGAATTATTGGAATAACTAAGCCATTCAGGAATTTCTATGTATATTATGGTATCTGAATAAATAGGTGTTTCCTGAGAATTTTTAAAATCTATATTATACAGCATTTCCCCTCCCAGTCCTGTTTGATAATTAACAGGTTGGAGATTTGCCGGAGTCGTAGCTTTTGGGTTTTTCTTTAAGAACGCATAAGTTCCCCCCACAATGGCAGGGATTGCGGATCCTAGAGCAGGAGCAATTATTCCCCAATTTGAGGAATCGCTACTACCTATCACACTATCAGTATTGCCTGCAGGGGGGCTCCATATAGGCAGGGATAAGGGATCTTCAATAGCTTGTTCTTCGATTTCAGGGTTTATATCTATTCCTTCACAGTAAGCACGATCACTTAAATATGTGAGATTAAACAAATTTATAAGAAAAATAATTTGAAATATAATTAATATTTTTTTCATAACCCACCTAGTATTGTAAACGTAATTCTTCCTTCATAAGCACCGGGAGGTATTAGCCTTGAAACTTTTACTATTGGATAGAACTTAAATAAGTGTTCAACTGCAGTTGGCTGAGATGTGCCAAAAGCTACTTGTGATGGGTAAATTCTTACCGGGATACTAACACCCTCTGTACTACGTAATGGAAATAGCGGATCAAAATTTGCTGAAAGAATCCCGCTTGTATTATAAGTAACACAGACGCCAATAGGCTTATCTGTGGTTAATTCCCAGTATGATCCTGCATATGATCCACTTACAAGCCGTGAAAAATTTAAATCCTGAGGGTAATTATTCGGATTTATTGGTCCCTGTGTAAGCGATTCAGGTATAACTGCTATACCTGTTATTCTTTTATCACCAAGAATTGTTACCGTGTATGTTTCACTATCACTCAAATCAGCATTAGCTGCAGGTGTAAAAACCTGCATAAGGCTAAGGATACATAATATTACTATTATTCTAATCATTAAAAGGTTTTAACCTCAGCTGTTTTTTCGATTAGTTTAAAGTCAATCCCCTCAATGTCCACAAAGTCATCTGTTACTAGAGGAACGCTAACTTTATGCTCACCTTCTTGTTCTTGTAATCCATTATAATCGAGATAGTTTTTATCTACAACAACTCTATATTCTCCCGGAGGAATTGAGCCTATGTAGTATCCTCCAGTGCTATCTGTAGTAGTATATTTAATTTCTTTATTGTCTTTATCAAGCAGCAATATAATTACCTCAGAATTGTTGGCATTTTCTTTATTAACTTCTACTTTACCTGAAATACTTCCAGGTGTCACAATAAGACCAAGGTTTGCCACATAAACTTTTGATCTTTTAACATTTACAGCTACATCATTCCCAGTTGGCGCATATATAACCGGTAATGTGTTTTTCTCAATACCAATTACATAGACCCGATCTGATAAATTAGGGGCAACGTAGTTACCTTTTTTATCTGTTGCAACAGTGTACATACTTTTAATGGTTATTTCTATGTCAGGAACCCCTTCTTCTCCTTCATCCTTAGCGCCATTCTGGTTAAGGTCAAGATATACACATCCTTTTATAATACCGCTGTCCTGATTATAAATAAATTGATTATTAGCTTGAGCCGTATTCCCCAGTCCAAAATTGAGTGTATCTATGAAATTTACTGATAAAGCATGGGCATTATTCCCACCGATACTCATACCGCTATTTAAGTATCTTGCAAATGTTGAATTATAGTTGTAATTCAACATTATTTGCCTGCCACTTTTTAATATATACCCTAGATTCGCTCCTAATAATATACCTTTATTATCACCGCCATATCTGTATCCTGTGCTTGGAGAAAAGGTAAATCCCTTAATAGGCTGCCTTGATCTATCAAGTCTAAGGTATAAATTCTTATAGACAGGAGGTTCATAATTATAGTTATTCATTCCTGATATAATCAGTTTTTCTTCAGGTGTAAGCATAGTTATATCGTGCGATAACCTAAATACACCAACTTTATTAGCATCAATATTGAGAGAGGCATTGATTCGGTCATTTGACATAGCACTTCTGGTTCGTGTTTCATAATTATCACTTGAACTTATAGTGTGAACATAATTAACAGATAAATCAGCATTTTTATATAATTTACGATTTAATGTTAAATCAAAGTTCGTTTGACTGTCATTATATATGGAGTTTTCTGCCGTATTGGAACGAATACCTGCTCTAATTGACGCATTATCATCAATAGGGCCTGACAAGTATACATTATAATTGGATATATTGGACAAACCGCCATAAAACATATTATCCAGATTGGAATTATATTTAATCGCGCTTCCTGATAAATTCAGCGGGCCTACACTCCAGTTTCCGCTTAATTCCCCACCTCTTTTATCTGTAGTATCGCTAAACCCCGCTGAATAAAAATTAGGCCCATACGAAAATGCCTTTCCATAAAGATGGTAATCAGGTTTTGTGTAATCAAAGGAGACAAAGCTGCCAATGTCAACGCTGTTTGGTTCATATTGAGATGCAGAAGTAGCCGAAGAAACAGCAGTTTCTGAGCTTAATTTTAAATTTTCAGTTGGATTATAGTTAAAATCTGTACTTGCAACCGTACCGGAAGTTGACCTGCTTTGCCTGATAATCCTGGGGGTTGACCCTCCGGAAATAAAAAATGGAGTAGATGAATTCCCTAAATTACGGCTATGGGCAAGATTAACTCCAGCGGTCAGTTTTGGAGTTATACCCATTTTATATTTAGCACCTGTGGAAAATCTCATAGGTTCCTGATAGTAATTTTGACTGCCTTTACCAAGTAAAGTAAATTTATGTCTGGTTATTGAATTATCAATGCCTGAAAACACCAGATATTCTTTTTGTCCTGGAGCTAATAAGTCTTTATCCTGAGAAAAATCACGATCATATACTACTTTCCTCGTGTTATCCTGATTCACCTGTTCCACTTTTATTTTTACGAATGAACCACTAGGATAGTTAAGAGAATCAAATTCAAAGCGTCCATTTTGTACGGCCTGTTTATCCGTATACACCCCATTAATAAACAATTCAACCTGTGTATTATCCTCAGCCCTGCCCGCAATTATGCGCGGCACTATAGAGGAATTATTGGCCGCACCAAGTGTTCCAAATCTTGCTCCTAGTATGTTAGTACCAGGTATAACAAGATCTGAAATTTTTGCATTTGTGCTTCCCATCGATAATTCGTGTTCGGGAGTTGTATAATCTAAAGATGCCCTGTACC
>DNSU01000071.1:0-183 GCA_003499585.1 Cyanobacteria bacterium UBA9579
GGGATTTAGTAATTATTTACCTGAAGGGATTAAAGCTAAATCTGTGTATGAAATTCTGGATAACGAGCCTATCTTTGATATGGAGTATCTTCGGTTTCTGGAATGGATTTCTAATTACTATTGCTGTGATTTACCTACAGTAATAACTACTGCAATTCCGGTAAATTTCTTTTCTAAAGCAAA
>DNSU01000071.1:240-1131 GCA_003499585.1 Cyanobacteria bacterium UBA9579
TTTCTTTTCTAAAGCAAAAAGAGTTGTAATACTAAAAGATGCTGATTTCGATATCTCAAAATTAAACAAAAACCAGCAAATCCTCTACGAAATCCTGATAAAGAATGTTGAAATCCCAGTGTCCAGCCTTCAGAAAAAGGCAAAGTTACCATCCTCAAGATTTTATGAGTCTTTACGAAAGCTTAGAAGTTTTGATATTATTACGATTAATAATGTTATAGATATAAAAAACCAGAAAGCTAAAACTGAAAACTGGATTGGGCTTTTAGACAAAAGCTCTTCCAATAAAAGATACTCTGAAATTCTTGAAGCGCTTGATTCTTTGGGTGGTAAAAGTAAATTAAGCGACTTTTTAAAAATTTCAAAAACAACCTATCCAACAGCAAGAAAACTTCAGGAAGCCGGTAATGTTGAGATAATCGAACAGGAAATATACAGAAATCCTCTGAAAATATTTGATATTGATGAGATAGAGGATTTTCTTAAATTAAGTTTTGAGCAAAACGAGGCTCTTGAAAGAATTACAAAAGCTATAACGGAAAAAGACTCTGCTCCTTTGATGCTATACGGAGTTACAGGCTCAGGTAAAACGGAAGTTTATTTCCATGCAGCTAAAAAAACTCTTGATGCAGGTAAGAATGTTATATTTTTAGCTCCTGAAATACCTTTAGCCTCACAATTGGCGAATAGAATATCTAAAAGATTTGGCACTGATAAAGTCGGTATCTGGCATAGTAACCTTTCTGACGGTGAAAGGTTTGATATCTGGCAAAGAATTAGAAACAAAGAGATTAGAATAATTATCGGGGCCAGATCGGCTATCTTTGCCCCGATTAAAAATATAGGTTTAATAGTCATTGATGAAGAGCATGAATCAAGCTACAAGCAAAC
>DNSU01000071.1:1183-1926 GCA_003499585.1 Cyanobacteria bacterium UBA9579
CATGAATCAAGCTACAAGCAAACCTCACCTACTCCTAGATATAATGCCAAGGATCTGGCTAAAGAAAGAGCTAAAAGATCGGGTGCCGCTCTCGTTTTAGGGAGTGCTACTCCTGATATTGCGACTTATTATCAAAGCATAAACACTAACAGGGTTATGCTTTTGCCTGAGAGATTCGGGGCAAAAGATATGGCTAAAGTTTCTGTAATCGATATGAAACAGGAATACGGCAGAGGCAATAAAGGGGTATTCTCAAGAGCACTAAGACAGGCCCTTGAAAGGAACCTCAAAGAAAAAAAACAATCTATTTTATTAATAAATAGAAGAGGATTCTCCACATATACTTTCTGCGACAGCTGTGGTTATACAGCTGAATGCAAGAAATGTTCAATTCCTCTAATACTTCATAAGACTAATAATAGGTTAAGATGCCACTATTGTAATTATGAACAAAGTATCTTTACCAGCTGCCCGAAATGTGGCAGTGACACTGTCAGGTATTACGGCATGGGAACTCAAAAAGTTGAGGAAGAATTCAAAAGAGAATTTCCTCATGCTACATCTGCACGTTTAGACAGCGATACTATGTCTAAAAAGAATGCTCATATTAGTGTTATTAAAGAATTTGAACAGGGCAAAATTGATGTTTTAATCGGAACCCAAATGATTGCTAAAGGGCTGGATATTCCAAACGTAACGCTGGTTGGTGTTTTAATGTCTGATTCTTTATTTAACATGCCGGA
>DNSU01000071.1:1993-2602 GCA_003499585.1 Cyanobacteria bacterium UBA9579
GATTCTTTATTTAACATGCCGGATTTCAGATCAAGTGAAAGAGGATTTCAACTGTTAACACAGGTGGCAGGACGAGCCGGCAGAGGTGATTTTACAGGAACTGTTTATTTTCAGACGCATTCTCCTGATTTCTTTGCCCTGCAAACTGCAAAAGCACAGGATTATCTGAGTTTTTATTACTCTGAGATACAAAGCAGGTATGAGTATTCATACCCTCCTTATAGCCAGATAATAAGGTTAATCTTAAGCTCTAAAAATGAAATCAGAGCTCGAAAGTTCTCTGAAGAGCTTGCTTATAAGCTGACCCTACTCACTGATTCCAGAGGGATACAGGAAAAACTTGAAGTCCTAGGCCCTGCACCCTGTATAATTTCTAAAATTAAGGATGAATACAGATTTCAGATAATAATTAAAAACAGGCTTGGAGAAAATGGACATTCCATAGCTACCAACTTTATCAGGCAGTTTAATACCCCGGAAGATATTAAATTCCTGATAGATGTTGATCCATCTGATATGCTGTAATCAAGATTACATTACCCGCCTGTTTTGTAGTCGATAATAACTATTTCATTTTTTTACTGAATTTTGAAATAGTCTAAGAAATAG
>DNSU01000084.1 GCA_003499585.1 Cyanobacteria bacterium UBA9579
AATCATATTTATCATTTAAATATTTTATCAACGTTATCCAATTATCAAGATTCCATTCTTTTCCGGGAGAGCCTGCCGTAATGTGTACAGCTATTCTTGGTTGCTTTATTTCCTGCATTATGTTTCTGGCTTTATTGATATCGTCATTGGTCAAATGTATTTCAAGATGTTCATCGAAAATATTTAAATTCAGATCCTGTAGAGTATCCAGATACACTTTCCATTGAGGTTTTTTATCAGTTATAGGAGTGGATTTCACTAAATGTGTAACTAAGTTCTTCCAGATTATAGGGTAATCCAGCCCTAATCTTTCAAGGGTCAAGCTGACTCTTTGTTTTATTCCAGCTTTATAGCTGGCAAATGCCCATAAAATTGGAATGTTAAATAGAAAAACAGTATCATACTCATTATTTTGCAGAAATAAGACCTTATTTTTCCCTATTTTTTCAACTGGATAAAAATTATCTATATATGGCAGTGTTTCTACGAGATTATAAATATTTTTATTACATACTATATCTATTTCGACTTCAGCGCCAAGATTATAGCGAAGATTTCTAAGCATAGGAATTATAAGAATAACATCACCAATATAACCAGGAAGTGCAACTAAAGCTCTTTTTGGGGTTATAAACGGCGGGTTGCACTTTTCTGATATATATTTAAGTGACCTCGTTGTTCCATTAATAAGTTTAATAATCTTATTAGCGTACATAATCCTTCTTCAATATTTAATACGAAATTAAATTCTCATTAATTAGCTTGCAATTAAAGCGTCTTGCGTCGATAGCTAGATTTCTATTTTTTTGATTTCAGCACTCAATATGTGCTAAATTTTACTAAGGCACAATTATTTCCACGATTGATGGGGCAGTGGGTTTGGAATTATTGGACACTAAATTAAAGGATATAGCCGGGTTTCTAGGGATATTGTCAAGACAAATAGATATTACTGTTCAGGATATTAAAATAGATAACCTGGAAACTAGCTTGAATGGTCTACTTATAGCTCAGATATCTGATTTACATATAAATGAATGGCATATGGAGATAGTTGAACAGGCTATATCAATTTTGAATAAATTAAATCCTGATATAGTGGTAATGACGGGTGATGCTATTTGCAACGGGCAAAAATTTATTCCTGATTTAACCAGGTTATTTAAAGAAATTAACCCTAAATATGGGAAATTTGCCTGTATTGGAAACCATGATCACTCTGATGGTGATAATGGTCGAAGAATACAGGAACTTTACAGAAAAACGGACTTTAAACTACTTGTTAATGAATCAGTTAAAGTAAATATACAGGGTGAAACTTTATATATAGCCGGTGCTGATGATATTGAGCTGGGAGATCAAAATATAATAAAGATGGTTAAAGATCTTCCTAAAGAGGCAACTTCGATATTTTTGACCCATAATCCTTTTAATTTTCAAGACTTTGCTCAGTTTAATCCTAACCTGGTATTAGCCGGACACACTCATGGCGGGCAGCTGTATTTTTCTATGTTGAAATTTATATATAATTTAAGGCTAGGATGTAACTATATTTCAGGCTTATACAATCTGGATCAGACAAATCTATACGTTAATAGAGGTATAGGCACTGCTCTTATTGCTCCTAAAATTTTCAATAAAGAGTTTATTATAAATACTCCAAGAATTAACTCCAAGCCTGAAATCTCCTTATTTAGGCTGATTTCAGGGGATTAATTTAGACAAGACATTATCCCAGACAAACGGGTTTATATTATAATAAGTTTAAATATTAGAAGTTAGGAATATAGTAAAATGAATAGCGGATCAGACTTGTTTGGGGTAATTTTAGCTGGTGGAAGCGGTAGCAGGTTATGGCCGCTTAGTCGTGAAATGCATCCAAAACAACTGTTAAAGCTAAATAATGAAAGTACCCTGTTTCAGTCGACATTTTTAAGACTAGCTCAGGTTATTCCCGGCTCTAATATTGTTACTGTAACCAATCAAAAGCATGCCAGAGAAGTAAAAATGCAGCTCAATGAATTGCAGCAATCTCTTGGACTTGCAAAGAATCCTGATATTATTGCAGAGCCTGTAGGAAGAAATACAGCTCCTGCTATTGGACTTTCAGTATTATATATATTGAAAAAATTAGCTGAAAAAGATGCCGATCCTGTAATTCTAATTGCTCCATCTGATCATCTGGTTAAATGTCAGGGTGAATTTACCGAAGCAATTATTAAAGGCGCAGACCTTGCCAGAGCAGGATATATTGTCACTTTTGGCATTAAGCCTGAAAGACCTGATACTGGTTTTGGTTATATAAGAACCTCAAAAGATACTACTATTTCTAATGTTGTAGATGTTGCTATGAAAGTAGAAGAATTTAAGGAAAAGCCTGACCTTCCTACTGCCCAAGAATACTGCGCACAGGGCAATTATTACTGGAATGGCGGTATCTTTATGTTTAAAGCCTCTACTATGCTAAATGAACTTGAAAGATATTCAAAAGAAGTATTTGATGGAGTTTTAAACTGTCCATTTACTGAAGAAAATTCTACTGTTTCATACGATGATTATATAAAAATCCCTGATATATCCATAGATTATGCGGTTATGGAGTATTCAAAACTTATAACTTTGATCCCGCTTGACTGTGGCTGGAATGATCTTGGTTCATGGCATGCCATCTATGAAACAGCTCAAAAAGATGAAAGAGAAAACTTTATTTCAGGCAATGTGTTGGATATTGATAGCGAGAATTCTTTAATCTATGGAACATCTAAGTTTATTTCAACAATAGGGCTTAAAGATGTAGTTATTATTGAGACTGAGGATGCAATTTTAGCCTGTAATAAAAACAGGACTCAGGATGTTAAAAAAGTTTTTGACTATTTAAAATGCAATAATGATTCAGCCTGTGTAATTCATAAAACTGTATACAGGCCATGGGGGCACAGTACAGTTCTTCAAAAAGACAATAATTTTATGGTCAAATCACTTCAGCTTAGCCCAAAATCAAGACTAAGTCTTCATGTTCATTCTAATAGGAGTGAGCAGTGGGTGGTCCTGTCAGGTCTTGCAAAAATAGTAAAAGATGATGGTGATATTTACTTAAAACCGGGTGAAAGTATAACTA
>DNSU01000032.1:0-855 GCA_003499585.1 Cyanobacteria bacterium UBA9579
CCGGGAAATACAGAAGCATTAGCAAATGACTGATGTATTATAGGGCTATTCAAAGGATTTGAAAAAGGATTGGTCGTTGCCGGGCTCCCCATATTATAATAATTTAAAGCTAAAGGATTCACCATGTAAAATACCCCATTTTTTCCTCCGATTAAGAGCTATAAATACTCTTATTAATATAAAAACATTTTCAGATTAATAATTTACATAGTCTTTTTTATAAAAAAACTATATTCAGGTGATCATTCAATCATATTGCGGATATATGATATATATAACAATCTTACATTTGTTAAGAAATATAAAGTTCAAAGCATTATTTTAAGGAGTATATATAAGCCGGGCAGTATAAACCATAATTGTTGTGTTTATTTCAGCTTTAAAATCAAAATATTGCTTGTTTTTCTAAAGATAAAAGGTTTATACTTTACATAAGTAAGGGAATAAATGCTGGATTATTAAGTCCAATAGATTGAGGGAGAGAGATGAATTTAAGCTTTTTTAACACTTCTAAAAAGGCAAAATGCTGTATTTACCTAGTTTTAACTTGCATTTTCAGTTTTCAGTTTTGTCAATCTGCATCTGCATTTGGAAATATGGAAACACAATTAATTTATTATCCAATGAAAAAAAATATAGTTCCGATGAGAATGGAACTTCAGGGTAAATTACAGGATACATATTTTTATAGTTTAGACGGAGTGAAGTTAAACGCATGGTACCTAAAGGCCCAGCCTAATAAACCAACTGTAATATATTGTCATGGTCAGGGCGAAAATATCAGTTTGTGGCAAAGTGTGGCACAAGCACTGGCTGATAATGGCTATGGTGTTTTCATGCTCGAATATAGAGGTC
>DNSU01000032.1:923-3815 GCA_003499585.1 Cyanobacteria bacterium UBA9579
GCTCGAATATAGAGGTCATGGAAGAAGCGAAGGGTCTCCATTAGAAACAGGGTTATATATTGATCTTGAATCTTCAATTAAATATTTAAAAGAGATTGAGAATATTCATCAAAATAATATAGTGCTATGGGGCCGTTCAATGGGTGGAGCTGTAGTTGCAGATATAGCTTCAAGAGATAGATTCAGAGGAGTAATTCTCGAAAGTACATTTACCAATATTCGAGATGAAGCAATTCACCTAACCAGCACAGGAATCATGGAAGGTGATAGGGGTTTCTGGGGAAATATGGCGACCAAATTCGTTAAAACGCTTCCAATGACTCAAAAGTTTGATACTGAAAACAAAATTTTCAAAATAAATTATCCACTACTAATAGGTCATTCTGTTAATGATAAAACAGTTCCTGTAGGAATGGCTTATGCATTAGCAAAACGCAATCCAAATGCTCAACTATATATATCACAAAGTGGAAGTCATCATTCAAGTGAGTGGCTAATAGGCAGAGCTTTGCATTTTTTAAGCTCACTAACTCCAAATTTAGTCAATAACTAAGTCAGGACGTAAGTTTCGGGCTCCGCCAAGATATATATGCTTAATATCTTTTTTGCCAAGAGTTGTATTAATTAGCATTAAAACTCTGATGCACATATTTATGCTTTCAGGGACAGGTATTTCCTGAGCGCAAATCATTGGAATATCATCCCAGCCAAAGTGCACCCGTGCAGATTTTGCTGGAAATTCTGCTGTTATATCAGCAGTTAAAGTAAATATTATACTGGCTATATCGTCTTCATTGACGTTATTTGTATTTATTATGCTGCTTAATAATTCAATGGTAGCTTTTTGAATTGATTCGCATGTGTTTTCTTTTACTGTTATGGCTCCTCTTATGCCTCTGGTTTTATACTGTTTATCCATATAAAATTCCTTTTGTCCATCATATAATGATTATACAAAATCATAATAAAGCAAATACCGAATAGGTAACAAGACCTAATACCAATTCTATTGACTCAAACATGAATTTACTATATTTTTTCCTAGACTGGTATAAAATAATTACAAACAAGTTAGAGCATTTTAGATTTATTCCAGGTTTACAATTATTTTTGATTTGAGTTTTCGGGTTTTTCAAAGCAGGAAGCAACAATTTAGAAATGATAGATAATCTGAGATAGAGGTTTAACTGCTACAGCAAAGAATATATTATTGGAAAGGTCGTTAACCTAGGACAAACAATTAGAGCCCCGAAAACCAATTTGGAAACGGTATAAAAAAGTATGGAAAAAAACGAAATAGTATACGGTAGAAATTCAGTCGAAGCACTTCTTGAAGCTAGCAAAAGAAGGGTTAATAAGCTATACATAGTAAAAGGAATAAAATTCGATAATAAAATAAGAAAAATTGTCGATCTTGCCAAAAATAATAATATTCCGGTGCAGGAAATTCCAAAAGAGAAGCTTAATCAAATTGCAGAAGGATCACATCAGGGGATAGCAGCATCAGTTTCTCCAATATCATATGTAGAATTCGACGAATTATTAATGAAATTAAAGAATATAGATAAGGCGCTGGTTATTATCTTAGATGGAGTAGAAGATCCTCATAATCTAGGGTCAATAATCAGAACAGCAGTCGCAGCAGGTGCAGATGGAATAATAATTCCTAAAAGAAGATCAACCCCGGTAACTGCAACAGTAGACAAGGCAAGCGCAGGAACGGTCGAAAAAATTCCCATAGTACAGGTAACTAATATAGTTAACACAATAGAGAAGCTTAAAGAGAATAATTTCTGGATTTTTGGAGCAGAAAGTACAGGAGAACAGTACTATTTTGAAGCGGATTACAAAGTAAACTGCGGATTGGTAGTAGGAGGAGAAGGCCAGGGAGTCAGTACACTGGTAAAAAAACACTGTGACGTATTGATCAAAATTCCAATGCCCGGAAAAATAAATTCACTAAACGTAGCAAACGCCGCAAGCATTATTATATATGAAATAGTGCGACAGAGGTTATCTCAGGGGACCCTTACTCAGCCTAAATAGGGATTTTAGTATTTTTAAAAAATATCCCTATTCTAAGATTTGTAAAAAATAGTTATAATGGGGGAGCTAACATGTCAATTAAAGAGAAGAAGATGGAAACAAACGAAGACATTTTAGAGAAAGCCCAAAGTCAGAAGACAGAAGATCAGGAAGATGATTTCATTTCTGATGATCTTGATACTGAAGAGTTTGAGATCGATGATCTGGATGTAGAAGTAGAAGATGATACTGATGATGCTATAGAAGAAATTGAAAAAGTTTCCGGATCATCTGATGATTCAGTAAAGATCTACCTTCAGCAGATAGGTAGAATTCCGCTTTTAATTCCTGATGAAGAAATTGAACTTGCTAAAAGTATAAAAGAAACTAACTGTAGTATTGCAAAAGAGAAACTCGTAAATGCGAATCTCAGGTTAGTAGTTAGTATTGCTAAAAAATATATAGGCAGAGGCCTGTCTTTCCTTGATTTAATTCAGGAAGGAAATATGGGCTTAATGCGTGCTGCTGAAAAATTTGACTATGCCAAAGGGTATAAATTCAGCACATATGCAACATGGTGGATTCAGCAGGCAATAACCAGAGGTATTGCTGATAAATCCCGCACCATCAGGCTTCCTGTTCATATGATTGAAACTATTGGCAGAATTAAAAAAGCCACACGCGACTTAACAAACGAACTTAATAGAAAGCCAACCAAAGAAGAAATAGCTGAAAGGCTTGATATCCCTCTATCAAAACTCAGAGCCGTTATAAAATCAGCACAGGCTACTATAAGTTTAGAAACACCGTTAAATAAAAAAGAAGAAAATGCTAAAATTAGCGATTTCTTAATAGACAGCAGCAGTA
>DNSU01000016.1 GCA_003499585.1 Cyanobacteria bacterium UBA9579
GTTATTCAGATTAGCAGGGTAACTAAAGTTGTAAAAGGTGGTAAAAAACTCAGTTTCAGAGCTGTAGTAGTTGTCGGAAACGGCAAAGGACAAGTTGGAGTTGGAATAGGCAAATCCAACGAAGTAATAGGTGCAATCCAAAAAGGAATTACAGCTGCAAGAAAAAGTTTACTTACCGTACCAATATTTAAAACTTCAATTCCGCACCAAATCACAGGGAAAGCTGGAGCTGGAAGAATCATATTGAAACCTGCTGCTCCTGGTACAGGAATTATTGCAGGCGGATCAGCCAGAGCTGTTTTAGAATTAGCCGGTATTGAAAACATATTATGCAAATCTTTAGGTTCTGATTCTCCACTTAATGATGCAAGAGCTACAATGAATGCACTTGGCAACCTGAGAACATTCAAAAGCGTTGCAGAATCAAGAGGACTATCCCTAAAAGAAATGTTAGGGTAATTGAGTAAAGGAATACAGTCATGGCAAAAGCAAAAACAGAGACAAAAACAAAACAAATTAAAGTAACTTTGAAAAAAAGTATAATTGGAGCATCTGAAACTCAAAAAAGAACAGTAAAAGGTCTCGGTATCTCCAAGATGAACCAAACAGTTATACATAACGATACCCCTGCAATTAGAGGTATGGTTAACAAAATTCCTCACTTAGTGAGTATTGAAGAATAATTGGTGACAATCTCAACATTTAAATTAACGTTTAAAGTCACTTCATTTTAACGAAATATTATTGGAATGATTGTTGACTGAAAAGAGTGACTCTGTCACTAAAGCAATTTATAATTATAAATCAACGTTAGAATACTACTGAATATTTAATAGTCTAAAGGTGATCAAAAATGGAAAATACAAGAATAACACTAGAAGATTTAAGACCAGCAGACGGTGCTACTCATAGCAAAAAAAGAGTAGGCAGAGGCCGCAGTTCAGGACACGGTAAAACAAGTACAAGAGGCCATAATGGTGAAGGTCAGCGTTCAGGTCGCAGCCAAAAACGCGGTTTTGAAGGTGGACAAATGCCTGGTTATAGAAAATTCCCAAAACATAAAGGCTTTGAAACTATCAGACCTATTGTATATGCTGAAATTAATGTTTCCCAAATTAATGACTTAACAGAAGATGCCATTGACTTAGAAATGCTAAAGGATAAAAAATTATACAGTAAGAAGTTTGAAGCATTAAGAGTTCTTGGAAATGGAGAACTTACAAGAGTCGTTACAGTAAGAGCTAGACACTTTACCAAATCAGCAAAAGAAAAAATAGAAGCTGCGGGTGGAAAAGTAGAGGTAGTATAATATGGCTAAGGTCAAAATGCCAACACCGGATGAACTCACAGGAATGTGGCAGGCATCCGGGCTAAAAGAAAAGCTTATATTTACATTTGTAATGATAGCTGTGTTCCGTTTCGGAACACAGATTCCTATATTTGGAATAAACCAGGAAGCAATTACTAATCTTGCCGGGAATAATATAATCAGCTTTTTAGACTTATTCTCAGGTGGTGCATTAGGAAGAGTTTCTATATTTGCTCTTGGAATAGGTCCATACATTACTGCATCAATTATTATGCAACTTCTAACAGTTGTAATTCCTCATCTTGAAACATTACAAAAAGAAGAAGGGGAAGAAGGCAGAAGAAAAATTTCACAGTATACAAGGTATTTTACTGTGGGATTAGCAGCATTTCAGGCAACAATCTTTATGACATTCTTGTCAAGTCAGCCTGGAATGATATCAGCAGGTGCAAATGTACCATTTGTATTTGCTCAGTCAGTGGTAGCACTGAGTGCAGGTTCTGTATTTATTATGTGGTTAGCTGAACTTATTACTGAAAAGGGAATTGGAAATGGCGGATCTATGCTTATATTCATAAGCATTATATCTGGAATTCCTGTTTATATGCGCCAAACAGCGCAATTGGTTGCCCCAAATCCTGCCAGTCAATTTGCTTTAGTAATATTACTATTAATATTTCTTGCAACAATCTTTTTGATTGTTATTATGCAAGAAGCCGTTAGAAAAGTAATAATTGTTAATGCTAAAAGACAGGTTGGAAATAAAGTTTATGGTGGTGTAAATACACACATTCCATTCAAACTTAATCCTGGTGGTGTTATGCCAATTATTTTCGCAGTGGCAATTTTATTGTTCCCTACTACAATAGTTGGAGCTATTACACCTAATCTTCCTCCAGGAATAATGCAAGATATTGCTACGTTCATTACCACTACCTTGTTAAATCCTGCTGGAATACCATATTATGCAATATATTTCTTGCTTATCGTTGCATTAACATTCTTTTATGCATCAATTATGCCTAATATGCAGCCTAAAGAAATTGCTAATAACTTAAAAAAATACGGTAGTTCTATTCCTGGAATTAAACCGGGCAAACCAACTGCTGATGTAATAGATCAAATTCTAGGCAGAACAATATTTATTGGCGCTATGGGACTGGGTATTATAGCATTAATTCCTGGCCTTGCGAGCCAAGCAACAGGAATAACTACTTTACAAGGCTTAGGCGCAACTACATTGATAATTATGGTGGGTGTAGCACTTGACTTTATAAACCAGATCAAAACCCACTTGTTAGTCAGACAGTATGAAGGATTCTTAAAACAATGATCAAAGAACTCATATTTTTAGGTGCTCCAGCTAGTGGCAAAGGCACCCAGACTAAAATGCTTGCAAGAGATCTTAATATACCTCATATCGATACTGGAAGCATGTTAAGAGCTGCGGTAGCTGAGGGTACTGAATATGGTAAAATAGCAAAAGGCTTTATGGAACAGGGAAAACTCGTAACATCAGAAATAGTAACAGGTATAGTTAATGAAAGATTACATAAACCTGATACTGAAAATGGCTTTATTCTTGATGGTTTTCCAAGAAATATTGAACAGGCTGAAGCATTAGACAAGATTTTAGCTGAAATTAATCAGAATAAAGATGCTAAACAACTCGCTATAAATATAGATGTACCTATGATTGAACTGGTAGAGAGAATTGTCAATCGCAGAAGCTGTGAAAAATGTGGTGAAATTTATAACTTAAAATATAAACAGCCAAAAATAGAAGGTATATGCGATATTTGTGGCGGAAAATTAGTGCAGAGAAAAGATGACGTTGCTGAAGTAGCCGCTCAAAGAATCGAAACATACAAAAATGAAACTGAACCATTAATACAGTATTACAGAAATAAAGGTATTCTTGTTAATATTGACGGCAACAGAGATATTAACGAAATATACGCGGATATTAAAAAAGCTATTTCTTAAATTATGATAAATCGCAAATCAAGATACGAAATATCCTTAATGAAGACTGCTGGAAGTATTGTAGCCGAGGTTTTGTTGGAATTAAAATCCAGAGTACAACCAGGAATTTCAACAGCGCAGCTGGATACTATTGCAGAGCAAATCATACTAAAAAATAATGCCGTACCAACCTTTAAGGGTTATCACGGATTTCCGGCGACTATTTGCTCTTCAATAAATGAACAGGTAGTTCATGGTATACCTGCTGATAGCAGTATCCTAAAAGAGGGTGATATTATCAGTCTTGATGTCGGTGCTACATATAAGGGAATGATAGGTGATTCAGCTATCACAGTTGGCGTTGGCAGTATTAGTAAAGAAGTTGAACAGCTTCTTGAAGTAACAAATCAGGCCCTCTATGATGGTATTGAAAAGATGGTTTCGGGAAATCAACTGCAAGATGTATCTGGAGCTATTGAAGACCAGGCTAACCAGTATGGTTTTGGCATTGTAAAACAATATGGAGGGCATGGGGTTGGCAGAAACATGCATGAAGAGCCCTTTGTTTTTAATTACAGAACAGGAGATCCCGGTCCAATACTAAAATCGGGAATGGTAATGGCACTTGAACCTATGTTTAATATTGGTGTTGGTGATGTCCATACTTTATCAGACAACTGGACAGTAGTTACTAATGACGGAAAATATTCTGCACACTTTGAGCATACTGTTCTTGTAACTGACAATGGTCCTGAAATACTTACAATCAAGGAATAATGTCTTAGATAAAAAAAAGAAATATATAGTGCTTCTTTTTTATTATAATTCTTGCCTGATATAACTCCAACCACGATCTTTTGCTAATTTTTTCCAAGCTTCATGCAAACTTTTTTCAAATATATAATATTTAGGTTTTATATTATCTTTTTCAGCTTCCTTGATTTCAGCTTTTAATTTTTTTACATCAGGACTATTAGGCATGATTTTTGATTTAGCCAGTATTAAATTATATTTTGATAAAAATCCAGTCATATAAAAACTGTGTTTAAGTGGGATTGTATTAATATAAAATGCATATCCTCCATTAGTCTTGAAATCAGGAATATGCGCAAACCTCATTGCGTATACATATTTAAGACCACCGCATAACTCAAATATTAAAAAAACCCCAAAATTGGTAGCTGTTTTTTATG
>DNSU01000144.1:0-1235 GCA_003499585.1 Cyanobacteria bacterium UBA9579
AGTCACTCTTTTAAGTCATCGATCTTGATATTAAACTATGATTATTGAGTTTAATGGTGAAACTTTAACCGCAGTCCTAAAATCGAGCCTGTAAAGATTCTATATATTGATTTTTATATTTTTAACCAGACAGGCTCTTACTAATACTTAACTTTCAACTGGCAACAACCCTGACAGGAAGTGAACATCTTATTTCTTTTTAAATTTCTTCTAAACTCAATAAACTTCTCTCCATTCCAAACATCTTTTATGGGAATATCCCTTACATTGCCTACCTTGTAAGACAAACAGGGATAGATATCCCCTTCAGGAGTGATTAAAACATTTGCCCAGGGGTATAAGCAAGGATCGTAAATATCCTGAACTTTCTTAATTTTAGCTTCTGTATAAAACTTTTTTATTTGATTTAAATCATCAGGGTTAAATTTTGGATAAAACCTAATTACCGTCTTGCTTTTCTTTGACAAATCTCTAATTTGCCTGAATACATCTTGAAAATGTTCCATATCGAAGTATGGTTTTATCGGATAATTGATTTTATAGAATTCTTCTCCAAAAGTTTCCCTGAGATTGCCGTTTTGTTGAAGATCACTTTCTTTTAAAAATGCCGGGGTGAAGAAATCTGCACCGAAATAATCAGCCAGTTTATATATTTCAACTAGATCATCAAGGTTATTATCAAGCACAACCGTCTTAATATCAAGCATGGGTTGCTTTTTATTCCCTTTAACCTGATTTAGTTTTTCCAGATTTTTTACGACTTTATCAAAAGTACCGGCATGCCCTCTGTTTCTATCATGATTTTCACCTATGCCATCAATAGAAACACTTAATAACAGCAACTTTTTATCCACAAAAGTCTTTATTAACTCATCATTAAGCAGAGTTGCATTGGTAACAATATTTACTTTACCTTTATCAAGGCATTTTTCAAGAATTTGTTTAAAATCTTTTCTTATTAATACTTCTCCGCCAACAAGGGTAATGAGCCTGAAAGCAGGTATTTGATCTATTATATTAAACCACTCTTGTGTGATAAGCTCATTTTTACTGTTTTTTTTACCTACATAACAATAACTGCAATTTAAGTTGCACCTGTATGTGAGTTCAAGCGTGTATCTTAGAGGGAGTAATGATTTGCCATTACCAAAATAGTATGAAGATAGTGAATAAGCTTCCTGAATTTTGTCATAAAGCCAGGAATAATTAATATTAAGCTTTCTCATAGGTGATTT
>DNSU01000144.1:1291-3471 GCA_003499585.1 Cyanobacteria bacterium UBA9579
AAAGCTTTCTCATAGGTGATTTCAACATTTTCATACATAAATTTCATACCAAGCTCGCTCAATTTTGATAAAACCAGATATTTCAAGTGCCTCCAGCCGTCACGCCATGTTTTTAAATAGGGTTTTCTTGATCTTCCGTCCTTAAAGAATTCTATCGGAATTTCTGCTATATCAAATTTTGCCCATGCGGCTTTTACAAGTAATTCAGAAGCAAATTCCATGCCTGTAGTGCATAAATTAAGTCTATCAAGAGATTCTTTCTTAAATACTCGCATGCCGCATTGAGAATCAGATATTCTTGTACCGAAAAACAGATTTAATATAAATGTTAAGACAGGATTACCTAAATATCTATGTAAAAAAGGCATGGCGCCTTTATGAATCTTTCCTCTAAGGCGTGTGCCTATTACCATATCAGAGCCTTCTTGAATTTTATTGTAATAATCAGGAATAAGCCTGAAGTCATAGGAATTATCACCATCTCCCATCAGAACATATTTGCCTTTGGCTTTTTTAAAACCGTATCTTAGAGCTGAACCATAGCCTTTTTCCATACATACTTCAACTCTGGCGCCGAGGTTTTCTGAGATTTTCGTTGTTCCATCTATAGAACCGTTATCTGATACAACTATTTCGCCTTTAATGCCTAGTTTTTCAAAAGAATCAAGACATTTTTTTATACAAGTTTCAACGGTCTCTTCTTCATTTAAACAAGGAATTACCACAGACAAATCAAATTCGTACATACATTCCCCAAGCTAAATCTTCAGTTATTATTTATTTTAGCATCAAACTTCTGAATACATACCAAATTCACGACTAAATAGGAATTCCGTCGTATTACATTTATTATTTATTTTTAAGCTTTATACCGTCTGGAGCTCAAGTTGACGTTTGCGGCGGCGCATTAAATCTACAAAAGCTTCGAGCCTTGTTACATATCCTGCACGGCCTGTTTGTTCATCCAACACCAGAGCAAGAACAGGAAGCGCACCATCTTGTCTCATTGAAGGAAATATGTTTTGAGACATGATTTCCGGCATGCAGGTAAATGGGCTTATATGAATTAGTCCATCTACACCTGTTTTTGTAGCATAAGCTACATCACTTACAGATTCTATTGCATCTCCACCTATATCTCTTAATAAATACGGTTTTGCATATTTATAAGCTCTTTCAATATGAGTTTCTTCTTTTCTGAACATCTTTGGAATTATAGCTGATTTTATCCATCCGCTTATAGTCAGGCTTCTTCTTGTCTGAACACCTAATCTTCCAAGCTCCCTTTCAAGATTTTGATTAGAAAAAGAATCCACAACCATAAAAATCTCACCTGTAAGATCAACATTAAGAACGTCTCTTTTCTCATCTATAGGTGTTTTCTTAATTTCGGCAACGGCCTTAATATGCGCAGCTTTTAATTCTTTTCTGCTAAGTGCTTTATCAATCCACTTAATTCCTCTTAAATATGCTCTTTCTGCCTGTCCGGAAGTAATT
This sequence comes from Cyanobacteria bacterium UBA9579, assembly GCA_003499585.1. Taxonomy (GTDB): domain Bacteria; phylum Cyanobacteriota; class Vampirovibrionia; order Gastranaerophilales; family UBA9579; genus UBA9579. The sequence goes on from DNSU01000144.1 coordinate 2,789, forward strand.
TCTCTTGCTCTGTAATACGAAAGTGTACTATCAAGATTATCAAGTACAAAAATCTTATTTATCGCAAGTGCAAGAGCTTTTACAATGTCAAAAACATTTTTGTTGCCTGTAATATCAACAAGGCAGTTAAACATTTCTTTGAATTTTCCTTTGTAAAGATCAAGATCAATATACTTAATGTTATATCCCATATCTTCAATAGCATTTCTGATACTCTTGCTATATTCACCAAGTCTGCATATACCAGGACTGCTTATCATGATAATTGCTTCTGCGCCTGATTCTATAGCTTCAAGATAATTTCCGAGAACAAGTTTATATGGTAAACAGATAGCTTCTGGGCTATATTTGGTTCCTATAGATAAGGTTTTTTTACTTGTAAATGGCGGAACTATAACTTCTCCACCTAAAGATCTTATTAAAGATGCTACAACTACATATATTGTGCCCATATGAGGGAAAGAAACTTTAATCTTTATGCTATTTTTCCTGTTCATTAATTTGTCCTTTGATAATGTTGTCCATGTCTTGATCTCCCATGAGATTAACACAACTAAATAGAAAAAATTGCTTTTTTCAATTAAATTTTAGCAAAACTAAAATTTTATAATAAATCCCGGATTGGGTAATGCAAGGTTTTCTATAGAAAAATTTTTCTTATTACTCTAATGGTGCTCTATCGA
>DNSU01000144.1:3543-11252 GCA_003499585.1 Cyanobacteria bacterium UBA9579
CTATCGAGCACCATCTAAAAACTATTTATTATCTTTTCTGCTGTTCTTAATTAAAATAATTTCTCGAAATTCTTTTGCATTTCTGAATAATTTGTTTTTGTTGCTTTTAAAGAAATATTTGTAAAATAAAATAACATCGGAATACCTATTAGTATAGTCATAGCTATAGTAAATGCTTTTTTAATCCATTTAAAATATTCTTTATGTTTATATTCTTCATTAATTTCCTCTCTGCTTTGTGCAATCAGATGATTAATGAAATCCTGCTTTTCCTGATAAGATAACGATTCGATAAATTTTACGTTTTCAGGATGAATCTGAAATACAAACTTCTTAGGACCCTGTACTATATCGTCTTCACTGAAATATTTGGGTTTTCTTGTTTCAAAATTTTTGAATGATTCAGTCAATTTATTTCCACCTTGCAAAATATTTGTAATAATATTAATTAACCTTGTACATCAATTCATTTTAGACTTATAATTTAATCGTTTTAGTGATAGTATCACCTAACTTATGTAATTGTATCAAGAAATTTTGGAGTTGCTGTGGTTACTTTCGATAAATCTAATTTAAAATCTATTATACAAAATTTAAACAAAGGTCGTGTACTCGTAATAGGTGATTTTGCTATAGATGAAATGATTTATGGCCAAACTCACCGAATTTCAAGGGAAGCACCTGTTTTAATATTAAAACATACACATACTAATATTATACTTGGAACAGCTTCAAATGCTGCTAATAATATTGCTGCATTAAGTTCAAACAGAGTTGCAACTATAGGGCTTTATGGCGAAGATTACTATGGGCCTATATTATTAGAAACCCTTAATAAAGCCCGTATAGATACTTCTTATATGGTGCTTGATCCTTCAAGAGTGACTTCTACCAAAACAAGAATTTCAGGATCATCCACTCAATCTGTTACTCAGCAAATAGTGCGTATTGACAGAGAAATCTGTGATCCTGTTAACAGCGATATAGAAGCTAAAATTATTGATAATATTAACAAATGTGCGCATGAATTTGATGCTATCTTACTTTCTGATTATGGTATAGGCCTGATGACTCAAAATATTATCGATACAGCCATACAAGCAGCTAAAAAACATAACCTGTTTATAGCTGTTGATGCTCAAACAGATCTTACCAGATTTCAGGGAGTTACAGTAATTACCCCAAACCAGCCGGAAGCTGAAAACACACTTGGATATGAGCTTAAAGACCATGAAACTCTTATCAAAGGCGGTAGAGAACTTCTTGAAAAAACTTCTTCTGAGATGATACTCATTACCAGAGGAAGTGAAGGAATGATGTTATTTGAAAAAAATGGTAATATTTCAAGCATTCCGGCTTTTAATAAGACGGAGGTTTTTGATGTTACCGGAGCAGGAGATACTGTTGTAGGAACCTTTACTCTAGGGCTTTGTGCAGGAGCTGCCGGAGCTGAATGTATGTTCCTTGGAAATCTCGCTGCAAGTATTGTTGTTAGACAGTTTGGTTCTGCAATTACTACAATTCCTGAGCTCACAGAGAAGATAGATAATTTAAATACTGAAGATTTAGGCTTAAAAATATAAGAATTGGGGTTTAAAAAATTATGGTTAAAAATGGCAAGCTTTTTGGATTTATAAATGTCATTGATTTAAGTATCGTTTTAATTGTTTTAGTTGCAGCTACAGGCCTGGTACTTGTAAAGAGCAACAGATATGCAACTTCTGCCAATGTCATTAAAAAAGAATCTATGATCGAATTTGATGTGGTAATAAGAGGATTAAAACTTTCAAGTGAAGAACTTTTGTTTAAACCTAAAGAAAGAACCTTTATTACAATCAGAAACGTTCCTTATACCTCTCTTGAAATCGTAAAGGTTGAAATGGAACCATGGAAAGCCGTGATCCCTGACGTTAAAAATCCTGGTAAAGCATTTGCTGTTGCTGATCCAACCGCACCTTATACATATAATTTCCTTGTTACTGTAAAAGACAAAGCAACCATAACAGCAGACGGAGCCGTTATTGGCGGAAACAAAATTAAAACAGGATTAATAGTAAGTTTAGAAGGCTATAAATACAGAGTTAACGGTATGGTTTCAGACGTAAGAGTGCTTCAATAATATGAATTTAGTAAAATCTTCTCTATTTTTGAGATTATTAAACAAGCTAGACATTCAGGAAGATTCTTCTTTAGTACAGGCTATGAATAATAGCTTTATTTTCAATAAGTTAAACGGTCTTCTTGGATTTATTCAGGATAAAATGTCATATTTTGCTCAATCGAGTAAACTGGTTAAAAATCTTGATAATTATATTTTAATTTTGATATCTTTGCTTATTATTGCAATACCTTTTGCTTCAACAAAGATAATCGGCTTTATTACAGTAGCTGCTTTTGCTTTACTGGCAATGAAATTTTGTTGTGTTAAAGGGGAAAAGCATAATTTTACCAGCTTTGACATACCTATATTTTTATATATAGCAATAGTAGGAATAAGTGTAGCCTTTTCATCATTATTAATTCCAAGCATAAAAGGCTATGTAAAAATGCTGATTTATTTTGGAGGATATTTAACTTTTCTGAATGTTCTTCGTGGAAAACCTAAAAGAGTTATTTATCTTATGGGAGTTATAGCCCTGTCTGCAACTGCTGAGGCTTTTTGTGCCATTTATCAGCAGGTAATAGGCGTTGAAGCCCTTGCCTCCTGGCAGGACAATACAGAGGTTAATCCTGAACAGTTGATGAACAGAGTTTATGGCACTTTAAAACCATTTAACCCCAACCTTCTTGCAGGTTATCTCGTTGCAACATTTTCATCAGCTCTTGGGCTGGCTTTCTGGTTTTTACACAAGAAAAATGTTCGATTAACTTTGCTTGCATTTATCGGAACAGCCGCTATTCTTCTGGCTATAGTTTTTACAGGTTCAAGAGGAGCATATATTGCGACTGCTGGTATGTCTTTTGTTTTCGTTCTTCTTTCAGGCCATATTATCTGGCATGATTATGGCCACATTAAATGGCTCAAAAAATTATGGATCGCAAGTATAATTGCAGGTATAGCTCTGGTGATTCTGGCTGTTTTACTATCCCCGTCACTTCTGCACAGAATAGGATCAATATTTGCCTTTAGGGCAGACAGCAGTAATTCATACAGATTCAATGTTTATGCTTCTTCTATAAAAATGTTTCTTGATAACTGGATTATAGGCATAGGTCCGGGAAATACTACTTTCAGGCTTATCTATGGATTATACATGGTAACAGGGTTTGATGCCCTTGGAACTTACAGTGTTCCTTTAGAAATAGCTGTTGAATCCGGTATTTTCGGGCTTTTAATATTTAGCTGGTTAATATTATTTAGCTTTATTAAAGGCGTTAAATATATCTGTAACAAGGCTAATTTACTTGAAAACAAAATTATCGTATCAAGTTGTTTAATAGGAATAACAGGCTTAATGACTCATGGGCTCGTTGATACAATTTGGTACAGGCCGCAGGTTAATTTGATTTTCTGGATGCTAATAGCAATTCTCTGCACTATGACTACATCTTCTTTTAGCCTTTCCCAAAAGCAGGAATAATTATATAATTTAAATATTCAACAATATAAAGTAACTATATGATAAGAAGACAAAAAAAGGTAAAGACGACAAAAATTCTGGCTATTAACTTTGGCGGAATTGGCGATGAAATTTTATTTCTGCCAACATTAAAGTCTATTAGTGCTTTTTATCCTATTCCTCATCTTACTCTGGTAGTTGAACCAAGAAGTAAGTCGATTAAAGAACTATCATCTCTTATTGATAAAGTTATTACCTGCGATGTTAAAGGGAAATTTAAATATTTTAATCTTATTAAGCTTATATTTAAAATCTGGCCAGGCAGGTATGATATTGTAGTCTCATCAGGAAGTTCAAAGCTCGTAGCAATTCTGTTATTTTTAACAGGAATAAGAAAAAGAATCGGTTATGATAGTGGCTTGTTAAGTAGAATTCTGCTCACAAAAGCGGTTCCGCTTAATAAAAATCAATATGCTGCTAATATGTATCATGATTTGGCTACAGCTATTAACCCTGAGCAAGATCCTTTATTACCTGAAATCAATATATTACCTGAAAATATGATATGGGCAAATGAAAAAATCGGGTCCAGAGATAAACAAATTATTGTTATTCATCCAGGAGTCAGTAAACTCAGTATTGAAAAAGGAATTATCAAGTTTTGGTCCATAACTAACTGGGTTGATTTAATTGTTAAACTCTTATGTTCAGGAAAATATAAGGTAATCTTAACAGGCGGCCCTGATGATGAAGGGGTTTTCCTTCAGTTAAGGGCTGAGCTGGCAAGATATAATCTTCTTGATGATGGTTTAATCAATCTTTATGGTGAAACAAAGAATATTTCTCAACTTGCAGCTTTGATTAGTCTGTCAAACGTTCTTGTTTGTGTAGATTCTGCCCCAATGCATATAGGAGTGGGGGCAAGAACTCCAATTGTAGCCATATTCGGCCCTACAGATGAGAAAAAGTTACTTCCTCAAAATGATTATAGATTTGCTGCTGTAAGAGAAGAATCTCTTGATTGCTATCCTTGCCTCTGGGATAAAAGACAAACATCCTGCGATTATCTGGATTGTTTGAATATTAACCCTGAAAAAGTTTTTGAAGTTATTGAGCAGCAACTAAGCTAAGAATCTTGATCCTAGTACTTTGTTAAAAAGCTCTATCACATCGTCATTCTGAATGATAAATCCCGAAGAATCTCAAAATAGTTCAATCATGAGATCCTTCGTTACACTCAGGATGACGAGACATAATTAATTTAACAGAACACTAATCTAATATAAATATCGGGTTTAAGTTATATGTCTTAAAATTCAGCATTGATTGAATCTAGACATATAACTATAGCCATATTAGTTATTGTCTGTGTTTAAATCGTTATGGTACCTTTATTCCTACAGCAGAGGCTTTTGAGTCGAAAACAAAATAAATTAAATTGGAGCTATAGGATGAATACTCTTAGTGATCAGAAAAAAGCAAGGATACTACTCATACAACCTTCCCAAATAGACGATGACGGAACTCTTAGAAAAAGTGAAAAAGGTTTATTTCCAAGATTAGCGCTGCCGCAGCTTGCATCTATAACTCCGGATGAATTTGAAACAAGTATAATTGATGAATTTATTGAAGATATAGACTTTAATGCGGATGTCGATCTTATAGGTATTTCTGCAACAACTCCTCAAGCTCCCAGAGCTTATTATATTGCTGAAGAATTCAGAAAAAGAGGCAAAAAAGTCGTTATTGGAGGCATGCATGCTTCTATGGTTCCTGATGAAGTCGAACAACATGCCGACAGTATCCTTATAGGTGAGGCAGAAATCACATGGAGAGAAGCTCTAAGCGATTTTAAGGAAAATAAACTAAAACCCAGATATAAAAACATTGAGAGAATAGATATCACAAATATTCCATCTCCACAGCTAAGCAAGCTTGCTCTGGATAAATATGCCGTTTTATTTAGACCGATACAAACAACCAGAGGTTGCCCTCATAATTGTGACTATTGCTCTGTTACAAACTTTTTTGGAAAAAGCTACAGGCATAGATCTATAGATGATGTCGTAAGAGAAATAGAGGCTCTTGATTCAAAATATGTTTTCTTTGTAGACGATAACATAGCTGCAAACCCAAAGAGAGCTAAAGAATTGTTCAAAGCTATTGCTCCTTTAAAAATAAAATGGACATCACAATGCTGTATGAGTATTGTTTATGATGATGAGATGCTTGAATTGGCCAGAGACAGCGGTTGCATTAACTTAATGATGGGACTAGAAAGCCTTTCATCTGAGAGTCTTGAAACCGTAAATAAGAAATCCATCAATAAAGTAGACGATTATTTCTATATGGTGGACAAGCTTCATAGATATGGCATTTCTCTTATGGCTTTTATGATATTTGGATTTGATTTTGATGATGAAACTGTCTTTGAAAAGACATGCAAGTTTGCAGAAGATGCAAAGATTGATTTTCCATGTTATTGGATTTTGACACCTTATCCAAATACACCTTTATATGACAGAATGGAATCTGAAGGAAGAATTATTGTAAGAGATTGGGCTAAATATGACTGTAATCATGTTGTATTTAAACCTAAACTAATGTCCCCCAAAACACTACAGGATGGATATAATTATGCTTGTAAAAGAGTTTATTCCATTCCAAGCATAGTAAAAAGATTTATTATACCTTCTTCATTCACCCCTACATTCAATAGAGCAAAGAGTCTTATACGTGTAGTACCTCCTTTAATAACACAATTAAAATTGTTTAGAGAAGGCAGTATAAAAAAATGTTCCCTGGCAAGTAAATACCAGATTCAGGAATAACAAGCAAAAAATATCCTCTTTTAATAAAAGAGGATATTTTTAAAACTTTTTAATTTCTACGCAAGCAAATTTAATTTTTGGGATTCACTTGAAATTGCTTTTCTTGTTGCTAAAGCTGCGATGAGCTCTGAAGCCACACTTAACTGATGCTCTTTTCTTACTGCGTAATCTTTGACAGTGCTTATGTTTTTACCTGGCACCCATTTTTGAATCTGGTCTGAATCCTGTGTTTTAACTAACATATCATTAGTTTTAGGATCATAACCCATTAAATGGCCAACTTCAACATTATGGCCTCTGGTTTCCTTAACAATAGTAGTATTCTTAGGTAAAAAATAAGCCTGATTTCCCCTAATAGCTTCCATTCTTACGTTAACTCCAATAACCCTCAATTTAGTTACTCATCTATTCTACACCAATTTGAAAAAAATTTAAGTATATATATGTACTACTTTTTAAAATTTTACAAAAATTTTTATTACGAACTGCATAAAAAATAAATCTGATTGTTTAACTAACAGATGAATTTTCAAATTTTCAAAATCATATATAATGCTGCATTAGTTGGGAGGCACCGAAATTAGTAGTAGGCGCCTCCCAATGCTTTATGGAGTTTATCCTGTTGGATAATAATCATGTGTATAAATTACTCTTAATAATTTACCTGACCGGGTTATAAAATTAGTTTGAACATGAAATAACTTCATAATATGATCATAAAATCAGCCTTTAACTTTGTATACAAATCTAAAAGCTGATTTTATGATTATAAACCCTATGGAAAATTTTTCCTTGAGAGGTTTTATATACTTACTAACTTAAATTAAATCTTTTTATTAACTTAACAAGACAAGGAGATCACAAAAATGCAGAGTAAAGGATTAAAAATCCAGTTATTACTACTATTACTCATGAATTATTTCACTTTTGCCTTAATTACTAACATTCCAGGAGTTCTGCTCCCATTCTGGAAAGAAGACTTTGTATTAAGCAGTACTATGGTTAGTTTCTTAGGCTCGGCATTCTTTTTAGCTTATGGTCTGACTTCTTTGCCACAGGGTTTTTTACACGATCAAATCGGCAGTAAAAAAACATTCCTCTGGGCTGTATCATTAGTACTTATAGGCTCTACAATGTTTGCAGTTATGCCAAGATATGAAGTTGGCTTAATTTCATTATTTGTTATCGGAATCGGGGTAACAGCCCTTCAGTTAGTTGGAAATTTATTAGTAAAAAAAGTTGATAATGATCCATCAAAATACTCCCGTAACTTAACACTCGCTCAAGTATTCTGTGGAATAGGCGGAGCAGGTGGCGG
>DNSU01000144.1:11338-11681 GCA_003499585.1 Cyanobacteria bacterium UBA9579
TTTTCTTATTGGCTATCTAATTAAAACTCTTGGTTTTGAATGGAAATCAGTCTATTTTATTTTTGCAGGTTTAGCTTTATTGCTTGCAATATTTGCTATATTGACTAAAATCCCTGAAACAACAGCAGAAGCAAATTATTCAAAACCTACAAAACAAGACTATTTAAGACTTTTATCCAATCCTTTAATGTTTGTCTTTGCTCTTGGAATCTTTATTTATGTAGGTATTGAAGTAGGTGTTGCAACATGGATTTCAACTTTTTTAATTGAAAATCGCAGTGTTGATATTCTTTTAGCAGCTAAAATAGTTTCCTTATACTGGATTCTCCAGTCTGTTGGTCGT
>DNSU01000144.1:11764-12136 GCA_003499585.1 Cyanobacteria bacterium UBA9579
TTACAGGTGGTTTTGTATTAAACTTCCTGCCAACATCAAAAGCTCTAATAGAATATTCTTTAGCGGCTCTTGCCTGCTTAATAGTTGCCGTTACAGCTCCAACTCCAAGTCTCTCTATGGCAGGGTTCATGGCAGTTGGTTTCTTTACCTCCATTATGTTCCCAAGTATATTTTCATTAGCTGTTAATTCATTCGATAAACGTCAAGAAGGTACAGTTGCAGGAATACTTTGTACCGCTATAGTAGGTGGTGCAGTTACAGCTCCTGCTATTGGATTCCTTGCAGCATTAACAAACTCTTTAACGCTTGGCTTAACTATCGCAGGTGTAGTATCATTCTTGTATATTGCCCTTGTGGGAGTAGCAACTCTCA
>DNSU01000221.1:0-2520 GCA_003499585.1 Cyanobacteria bacterium UBA9579
CAGTAGTTTCAAGATTATCAGGCATATTTGAGCTGGTAGCCACAATCTTATCTTTATATATAAGAATGTTTTCTTTCTTAAGCTCACCCCCGGGATTTAAGACACTTCCATTAACTATTACCAGAAAATAATCCTGATCCGGCTTAATATCAGCAGGAAGTTCAGAATATGTCTCATTAAAAAACAAAGCCAAAAGAGCCTGAGTAACAGGCTTTAAATCAGTATCTAAAAGTCCCGTTAAATCAGCTCTAACTTGCCCTAATCCAGCGCTTTTATTCTTATAGTTATGAATTATTTGCTCAATTTTATCTGTCATTTTAATTTCTTCTATACCGTATTTTTATATTTAATCTTATTTTAGCTGATTATAGTTAAATGTTAAAGTTTGTAAAGAAAAAGAATTTTTCTGCAATTATTGAATTTTTATATACTTTATATATATAGATAACATTCCTTCCCTTCCTTCCCTTCCTAATAAATTTTACCCTAAGTTTCTTAGGGTATTTTTTTTTGGGGAATTTTAGATAGACAAATAATAGCAGTTTTATTATCAGCTTTGATTAATCTGGTATTTAAATTTTTTAAATCGTTATAACAATGCAGAGCATTTAATGTATAGTATTGTTATAAGGAAGTAAGTATGAATAAGCTTGATATAGAGAATAAGAAAAACCGTCTCCTTTATAGGGAGTTGTTTTTTAAGGCTAATGAAGGGTTTAAAGAGCAAATTAATGGTCTTAAGGTTAATTCTTATTGTAAAAACCAGAAAATTTGTTGTAAAGTTCGCTACACTGGTCTTTCTCCAGCTGAGATTTATAGTTTAAAGCTGGAAGAAGATAATATTTCAGCTGATTATGTAAGATTATTTATTCCTTATGGAGCCAGTGACAGCTTTGATTATGAAAATAATAATCAGATAGATATAAATCTCAATAACGAACTTGCGGCTAAAGTACATGGTTCTTATGTAAAATCTGTACTTTCAAAGTTGCCGGGGCCTGTTTATTTTTACCATTGCAGTTGCCTTGATCAGAATAATAAATGTGTTTTAACTGGTGAGAAAAGTGTTTTATGCAGTTTTCCTTCCTCTGTAACTACTATATTACCCGAAGAATGCGGTTATAGAGATTGGCAAAAACAGTCTGTTGACAAGATTAAAAATGAAATTTCCAGAGATATTTTATTAAAACTTGAAGATATTGAGAAATACAGGCAGACATTTAAATGTCAAAAAACCGGAACATGTTGTCGTTTAGCAAGTTCTGAGTTTTCCTATGAGGAATTGAAGCATAAAGCCCAGAATGGGGATAAGTTTGCGCAGCAGTTTACAAGTGTTTTTATCCCTTATGGCAGTATTGAAGACGCCAGGAAAATTTATCCTGACTATATTGATATAGTTGAAGCAAGACTTGATGCTGATGAAGGAATTTATTTTTATCATTGTCCTCATGTGAGCGATGAAAATCTATGTACTATTTATGAAAATAGACCGCAAATATGTAGGGAATTTCCAAATAATCCTCTGGCAATTTTACCTGCTAACTGTGGTTTTCATGAATGGAAAGAAGAAGTTTTGGTTGCTTCTATGTTAATGCATGCTGTAATTGAGATTACAGAATTTAATTTGCAGAAAATTGAGGCAGTATTACAGGATTAAGTAGTATTATATAAACATTAATCGTTAACTTAAGTTTGGTGATTTTATCAACCAAGACTAGTATCTTTTAAAGGGAGTTTTGTACGGTGTTCTTTTTAATTGTTCTAATTTTAGGATTAATTGCAGGATTTTTATCGGGTTTATTGGCAGTTGGCGGGGGAATAATTGTTATTCCCGTGTTTTTATATATTTTACCCTTATTAGGGTATGATCCGTTATCTGTAAATCAGGTTACAGGAATTTCGTCCGTTCAGGTTATAACCGGAAGCCTCTTTGCTTTTCTTGCCCATAAAAAATACGGCTTAATGAATAAGGATCTTTTATATACTGTCGGAATAGCTTCAGGTATTGGTGCTTTGGTTGGATCTATTCTGTCAAAATATGTATCCGGCAATGTTTTGCTTATTGTTTATTTTATAACTCTTGCAATTTCTCTGCTGGCTTTGCTTCACAGGGAAAATATATCAGATGAAAATGCGGGTAGAAAAAGACCTATATTAGTGACTGTTTCATCATTTATTACTGGAATACTTGCAGGGGCTTTAGGCGTTGGCGGGGCTGTTTTGTTTATCCCTATCCTGACTCACTTTTATGGCATGAGTTTTAGAACCAGTATAAGCAATGTTACTTATATTGTCTTAATTGCTGCAGTGATGACTTTTATTGGGAAGATAGCTACTAATCAGGTTCCTTTTGATCTGGTTATATTTGTTATTATAGGGGCTTTCTTTGGTGCCAAAATTGGTACTAAGCTAAGCCATAAGTTACCTTCTTCTGTTTTAAGAGGAATATTGGTCGCTATTATTTTGATTACAGCCGTGAGGGTTTTAATTTCTATTATTTAGTTTTATTAATAAAACTAA
>DNSU01000221.1:2588-3140 GCA_003499585.1 Cyanobacteria bacterium UBA9579
TTATTAATAAAACTAAATAATAGGTTCTTTACGAATTTTACATTTTGGAAAAGAGATTATATTATAAATAAGTAAATTGATTTTATAATACGGCGGGTGGAGATGAAAAACATTCTTATTGTTGAAGATGATCCTGATAATCAGGAATTATTAGAAGAAATTATTAATTACTGTGAACCGGGTTGTAAATATACCAGTGTTAATGATGGGGAAGAAGCATTAAGAGCGGCTGAATTATCTAATTATGATTTAGTTTTGATGGATTTGTCAGTCCCTAAAAAAGATGGTTATGAAATTATAAATACTTTAAGAAAAACTCAAAATTATCAGACAGTTCCAATGGTGGCATTGACTGCTCATGCTATGAAAGGTATGAGGGAGAAAATTTTGAATCATGGCTTTGATGAATATCTTGCTAAGCCCTGTTTGCCGCGAGATATTATTGATGTTGTAAAAAAATATGTTGCCGATAAAGGTAAAGTAATTTTAGGTTCTTAAAGTCTATCTGGTTAAAAATCAGGTAAGTATTTATTTAATATTTTTCTAAACTTG
>DNSU01000221.1:3223-3761 GCA_003499585.1 Cyanobacteria bacterium UBA9579
CAATGTGCGTTCAAGTTTTTTTAATCGTCTTTTAAAAACAAAAAGGGTGGTTGTTGATATTTTTCATTTATCCGATGGATGATAGTTATCCGGAAAGGAAATAATATAAACATGTCCACAACAACCACCTCATGTTTGAGTTTCACGCTGTCAGCAACTTTGACGGCGTGAATTTTAATATGTTTTTGTTAATCAACAATTTGTTGATCTAGTTATAGAAGTGGTATACTAGTTTGTGGAATATAACCTGACAATCAAAATCTGTTTTGTAATATGTGGTATAGGAGAGTTAAAGATGAATCCGTATCCAGCTCAGCAAGTTAAAACCAGAAGGCCTGTATTGATTTTCTTAAAGGTAGTTGGTCCTCCGTTAGTATTGTATGTTGATGATTGTGATGCTGTTTTTGATGAAGTTAAGCAAATTATTGCTAATGCATCTGAGCAGTCACCTAAATTAATTGAAAAAGTCGGCAAAGGCCCTTTAAAGAAGTTGGCGGTTCTTGATACTCAGATTGCAGGAGTTGCAATTCAGGAAGAA
>DNSU01000051.1:0-490 GCA_003499585.1 Cyanobacteria bacterium UBA9579
GCCTTGAACGGTAACGTCTCCTGCTTCTATCGGAGTAGCAGGGATCCCTGCTGCCATTGTATCTGCTTCCATTGCTCTAAAGACAGGTCTTGGATATTCTTCTCCGCAAGATGAATTTACCTGTTTGATTCCTGTAATCGTTACTCCAAGTGCTCCTGCAACCACTCTTGCTTCTTCCTGAGCATTTTTTGCTGCTTCTACAAGTACTCTGTTGCAGTATGCTTCTCTATCAGCAATAGTGAAATTAACTCCCTGAACCCTGTTAGCCCCACTTGCTATAGCGGTATCTATTATATCACTGACTTTATCTAATTGCTTTGTTCTGATTGTTACTTGATTTGTAACTCTGTAACCTATTAGTATGCTTTTTCTCTGTTCTTTTGTATATTCATAAACAGGCTCAATGGAATATCCAGATGTTTGAATAGCATCTCCCTGTTTTGTATTAATTAGTCCTTTAATTCTGTTCACAACTTCATTTGCTTTTCTG
>DNSU01000051.1:569-1376 GCA_003499585.1 Cyanobacteria bacterium UBA9579
CTTTTCTGACATTTTGTGCCGACGCCTCTGATGCTGTTTTAGCCTCGGTCTGCACTGCCAGAGTTATAGTTGCTGTATCCGGTGGAAAAGTTTGAACAGCAGTTCCTCTTGCTGTAAGTGTTCCTTTTTCATTGTTTTTTGCTAAATCCTGTGATTGGGCAGTATTTGGAACTATTAATAACGTAAATAAGGCTAAAATCATTAGTATGACTGAATGTTTCTTCATTTTTATTCCCCTCATTATTCCTGTGAATAATATATTATAACAGGTTATTTTAAACCAGCATTATCGAAAATCAGGTAGTTTATCGGGTTATATTATAAGATTATATGTTGTTTATTATTGAACAGTAGAATAAAATTGTAATTATATATTCATTAAAAGTAAGAGCTGAACATGTTGGAAGAACTGGATAAAACTGTTATAGAAGAAGACCCTATTTTAAAAAAAATAGGATTAGAATTAATGTTTAGTAACCCTCAAAGAAGAGAAAGACCTGAGGGGACAACTACAATTGAGCTCTCCAGAAAGCTCAATATAAAAATGGATATAGTAAGAAAGAAACTCAAAATCTTACAGGACAGGGGGCTTATCAGGTCTATCGGAATTAATCCGAAATACTGGGAGTTTAATGATTATAATTTTCAGCGCATGGATGAAGAAGACCCTATTTATCTTTTGTTATGCTGTTTTGATGATGTAGATTTCGATCAGTTCTTTAATTATTAGGATTATAATTGATAAATTTTTAGTGTCATGCTTCAAGATTATACTACTATGACATTGAGATTCTTCACTTCGTTCAG
>DNSU01000051.1:1444-1564 GCA_003499585.1 Cyanobacteria bacterium UBA9579
TCACTTCGTTCAGAATGACATTCGTATGTTTGGAGTGATGGATGGCTTATAATAGTAACTTTGTCACCAATAAAAATAGCTATGACATGGGATGTGCATAGCTAGATTAGGGATATGTGT
>DNSU01000051.1:1656-1934 GCA_003499585.1 Cyanobacteria bacterium UBA9579
GTATCGTCGTCTTCTAAGGAGTATGAATACATATTATCAGTCCGACTTTAGTATGACATCATATACATTTATGATTTGGAAAAAATAATATCCTACAGTTAAATTAATACAATTAGTTTAAAAGCTTGTCGGTTTATGCAGTTTTCTTAATTAAATTAGTGTTATAACTTGAAATTCAGGCTTTTAAGTATATACTAATTTGTAAATCGTTATAAATAAGTTATTGTGGATATATAATTTACATATTTTTATGGATGATAATATCACCTAACTTAAGT
>DNSU01000051.1:2009-2151 GCA_003499585.1 Cyanobacteria bacterium UBA9579
TAACTTAAGTAAACGATTTATGAATTTGAAGAAGATAGACATAGTTTAAAGTTATGAGTTTAAACAAGACGAATAAAACATTAATAGTTTGCCTGGTTTTGATATTGGGGATTGCCTCGACATTGTTAGGCCTAACTCTTCA
>DNSU01000051.1:2228-2651 GCA_003499585.1 Cyanobacteria bacterium UBA9579
CATTTTTCTGTATTTTTCCTGATTGGTTTTTTATATTTGCTCTATATTAAAGCAATTTCATATAGATTTATTCTTGTTAATATTCTGGTATTAGCTTTTTCTGTATTTTATACGAATTATAGAATGCCGCAGCCTGATGATCTGGCATCATTGGCTCCTGTTAAAGCCAGTCTAAGAGGAAGGGTTATAACCCAGCTAAAAGATGACGGCGGTTACAAAGCAAAGTTTGAATTTGAAGTTAATTCAATTAAAAAGAATGATTCAGACTGGCAACCTATAAAAGCAAAGACGCTTGTTACTGTCTTTGATAAAAAAAGGAAATTTCAGGATATATACATAGGTGATGTGCTGGAGATAAAAGGTTATGTTAGGCCTCCAATTAAAGCAACCAATCCCGGACAGTTCAATTATGCAAAATACCTC
>DNSU01000051.1:2726-4962 GCA_003499585.1 Cyanobacteria bacterium UBA9579
TGCAAAATACCTAAGTAATTCCCGTATTTTTACAGTAACTTATATAGGATATAAGGATTTTCAAGTACTTGAGCATCCAACTTCGGGTAAATGGTTATTTATGCAGGAACTTAACAAGGCAAAGAATAGGATTATTTCTGTACATAAAGAGAATCTAAAATCACCAAAATTGGAAATACTCGGCGGCATGGTTTTTGGTGATTATGCTGTTCCAACTCCCAAAGAAGTAAAACAGGATTTTATAAATTCAGGATTATTGCACTTGTTAGCGGCTTCAGGTATGAATGTTGCTTTAATATTCGGGATATGGGCTTTTATAGCGCAGAAGTTATTTATTCCGCACAGTTTAAGGATAATAATTGGCATGGTTATAGTTGCTGTTTATGCACTGTTAACTGGATTGCCTCCTTCTGTTACCAGAGCCACGTGGATGATAGAGTTTATTCTTTTTGGTAAATTGATTAACAGGCAGGCAGATAATGTGGCTTTATTGGCTCTGGTTTGTGCAATTATGCTGTTAATTGATCCTATGATGATTACTGATATTGGATTTCAACTTTCATTTATGGTGACATTTGGTTTATTGGTATGCACTTCAGTTCTTGTTGATAAGCTAAAGCCTGTACCTGTTATTATTTCTGGTGCTATTCTTATTCCAGTAATAGCGCAGTTATGGGTGGCGCCTATTCAGCTATTTCATTTCAATACATTTGCTACTTATTCAGTTCTTGCCAACATACTTGTTGTACCGTTTATTGGTATTATCAGTTTTTCAGGATTTGCCGGCAGTATATTTTGCCTTATTCCTGTAATTGGAGAAAAAGTATGCTGGCTTTCAGACAAACTGGTTGAGCCATTTATTAGCCTTTTGCTTTATATCTCAAAGTTCGCATCAGATTTTCCCGGGTCGTTATATTATTTTGCTTCACCTCATTTACTGACAGCAATTCTTTTTTATGCCCTTATTCTGGTTATAATGCTTTATATTAAAGGGGATTTTCTCGGAAAGAAACTTAATTTTGTTATATTAGCTTTAATATTAAGCATAGGGTTTGTCTCATATCAGGATAATTTCTCAAGAGATTTAAAGATGCTGTTTTTTGATGTTGGAGAGGCCGATGCAATATTGATTCAGACTCCGGATAAACATAATATTCTTGTAGATACTGCTGATGGTGGAAGAAAAGGTTATAACGCTGCAAATACTGCAATCGTCCCTTATTTAAGAGAAAAAGGGATAAGTAAACTGGATATTCTTGTTTTAACACATCCTGATAGAGATCATATTGGCGGGACTATAGATGTCCTTGAGAACATAAAAGTCGCACAGATTCTCGATAATGGAGAAAAAGGAGATTCCGGCATATATGAGAAAATTCAAAACTATCTTAAAGAAAGAAAAGTCCCTGTTTTGTCTTTAATTAATGGGGACGAGATAGTTATGGATAAAAATCTTAAAATCAGAGCGATCATACCCCCTGATGTATATAAGGGTAATAATAATGATACTTCTATAATTCTCCATCTCCAATATAAAGGCTTTTCAGCTTTATTGATGGGTGATGCTGAAGTTGAATCTTTGAATTATCTAAAGAAATATGTAAAGAATCTCGTTAATGTCATAAAAGTCGGTCACCATGGTAGCTATAACTCTGTTAATGAAGAATTCCTTAACTATTTAAAACCTCAGATAGCCGTTATATCAGTCGGTAAAAATAAATATTCTCACCCTGATATTAGAACTTTAAGTGTTTTAAATAAACTTAATATCAGAACATTAAGAACAGACAAACATAATGCTGTTGAAATCAAGACTAATGGTGAAAATATTAAGATACAGAGTTATAATAATCATTAATTCTCTTAAATGCATGAAATTAGAACTTAATTATGAATTTTGCTATTAGAGTTATTCTAAGGCTTGTTAACAGTAAAGAATTCATTATTAGTCTATAATCAGAATAAATAATTAAAAGATTAGCTTGACATTATAGACGTAGCTCTAATAAAATATTACTGAATCGCAAAACATTGGGGCGTAGCCAAGCGGTAAGGCACCTGGTTTTGGTCCAGGCATTCAGAGGTTCGAATCCTTTCGCCCCAGAATTTTAAAAAGAGATCTGAACTCAGGTCTCTTTTTTATAAGATTTTATTTTTTTGCTATATTTATATTAGTAAAGAATAATTACTTGATTATTGGGGTGTCGCCAAGTGGTAAGGCAGCGGGTTCTGGTCC
>DNSU01000141.1:0-239 GCA_003499585.1 Cyanobacteria bacterium UBA9579
ATCTAGCAATTCGAGTTATTTAGTATTTCTGTGGAGTAATATATTTTGAAATTGAAACTTTAAAGGCCAGATCCCCTCTATTGCCATTAGGAATTAAAACAGCATTAGTTATCGACCAGGTTGGAGCAGGGTTGTACTTGAATCCAACTCCAAGATTACCGTATCTTTCATTTCTTGAAGTCCAGTCCATTGCTAAATTTATATTTTTAATAAAAGTAGATTGTTCAAAAGCAAGAACT
>DNSU01000141.1:318-678 GCA_003499585.1 Cyanobacteria bacterium UBA9579
CCCGGCTTATCAGGTATAAAATCTTTACTGCTTGCTATATACATTCCGGCAGTAAGTCTGGTTCCTGTTTTTTTTATTTTTTGTGAAAAATGCGCATATGTAATATTATCTGGAGTAATTGCCTCTTGAAAGCTCGGATTTATTCTTGTCTCAACTGTTAGTCTTGTTGCTTCGGTTAGAAAAAACACTTTTTTAACTACAAATCTTCCCCTTACATCCGTATTATCAGCAATAACTGTACTCACCCCTCCTGCAATATTAATATTATGTCCGATTCCATATGCTATGGAAGGGTTTAATGATACAAATGCATCAGGCTGAAAAGGCCTGAAATCAGTAGATTGTTTTAACAATATTTCT
>DNSU01000141.1:731-1171 GCA_003499585.1 Cyanobacteria bacterium UBA9579
TAGATTGTTTTAACAATATTTCTCCAGCCTGTAGTATATCAGAAGAAGGAATTGAAATAATATTTTGCTGCGCAAATGATTTCAGCTGATAAAACATTAGTAAAAGAATTATGCAGAATATTATTCTTACTTTTTTCATATTTCTCATTAATAGATATCAATTGTATCTGATTTAAGTATTCACTCAGGATATCAAGTATCTGACATCGTTGTAAAGGTTTAAGCCTGAATTATAATTAATCTTTATTATAGTAATACTTACTGTACTTCTTACCTTTTTGCAGCCTGAGTAACTCTCCTGCTCCAAGATTTCTATATTTTTGAGCATAATTTGTATTCATAAAGGTTTTTTTAGCTTTTTTGATTATCTGCTTATAGCTAATAGATTTGTTTTCTATCTCAACTTTACCTGGATATATGGTCAGGATTGTATATTGACT
>DNSU01000141.1:1238-3256 GCA_003499585.1 Cyanobacteria bacterium UBA9579
CATATTGACTTGGATAAGTTACGATTGAAGCCGCTGACACAAAGACTATATCATTAACTTTTTTGGAATATCCAAGATGATGATGCCCACTTAGCACTAATTTAACCTGTGGATACTTTTGAATTACATTTAAAAAATCCTGAGAATTTTGTAATAAAAAGTCTTTCCAGAGTAATTTTTCTTCTGCAGAGTTAACTGGAAAAGCAGGATGGTGCATTGTTATGATAGTAAATTTATCTTTATTAGCTTTCAACTTATTGTCAAGCCAGTCAAGCTGATCTTTTGTGATTAATCCCGAAAAACTATTTGTGATAGTAGTATCAAGACCAATTAATAGAACATTTGATGCAGGTTCATCAATCCAGTAAGTTTTATCTTTATCTTCGAATTTTAAACAAAATTCATCAAGGAAATCTCTTTTTATAAAATCAGCAGCAAAATCCACATCCCTATCCCCTGGAACTACATAATAAGGAATTTTTGTTTCAGATAAAATATCCAACAAAATAGGCAAATCATTGAGTTGCCGGTCACTGTTGTCAATTAAATCTCCGGCAAAGATTATATAATCCAAATCTTGTTTTTTATTAAGAGTTTTCATCACATCCTGAAAGATTACCAGACTTTCTTTATGAAGAATCCAATTCTCTTTTTTTTGGAAAGATATATGTATATCAGGAATCAGAGCTATTTTAAACGGTTTAAAGTTTTTATATTCATTTATGCGACTAGAAGCGTAAGTCATTTGAGAGAATAAAAAAAGCACTGAAATCAATATCAGTGTTTTCAGCGCTTTTTTACTATGAATCAACTTCACTATTTTATTCCTTATCCCACAAAGCTTATATCATAATGATATTTTAGGGATTCCAATACCTTCTTCATGGAGCTGAAATTTTGAATGGATAGCTTTGACAGCATCATTAGCTCTACCTTTGTCAACCAGACAGCTAATTTTAATTTCACTGGTAGAAATCATTTTAATATTAATATTGTTATCTGCCAGAGCTGCAAACATATCAGCAGCTATACCGGGCTTATCTATCATTCCTGCACCGACGATACTGACTTTTGCAATATCTTTATCTATAACAATTTCTGCAGCATTTATTTCTTGCTTCACTTTTTCAAGAATATTCAATGCCTGATCGAGATCAGATTCTGAAAGAGTAAAGGCAATATTGTTAGAATCTGCTTCCCTTAAAGATTGAATTATCATATCAACGCTTATATTATGCGCAGCTAATGATGTAAATACCTTTGCAGCAGTCCCGGGAGCATCTGGTACTTTAATTATTGCAATTCTAACTTGGGATAAGTCTGCTGCTACTCCACTAACTGGTTTATAGATTTCCATTAATTCTTCTCCTATGACCAATGTTCCTAAATCTTCATGATTAAAGCTACTTCTAACTCTCATAGGCACGTTGAACTGTTTTGCAGTCTCAACTGACCTTGGATGAAGCACATTAGCGCCAACTCTTGCAAGTTCTAACATCTCCATATATGAAATTTGGCTTAATTTTGAAGGTTTTTCTACTATTCTTGGATCAGCAGAGTATACACCATCTACGTCAGTATAAATATCACATCTTTCTGCTTTTAATGCTGCGGCTAAGGCTACTGCAGTTGTGTCCGATCCCCCTCTTCCTAATGTTGTAATTTCATTATCAGGAGTTACACCTTGGAATCCAGCTACAATAACTATTTTGCCTTCATTTAAATAGCCCTGCATTTTATCAGTTTTAATTTCTAAAATTCTAGCTTTAGAATGTACTTTTTCTGTAATAATACCAACCTGATTAGCAACCAGACTTATAGCCGGATAACCTGCTTCTTGTATTGCCATTGCCAGCAGTGCAATAGATACTTGCTCTCCAGATGAAAGAAGCATATCCATTTCTCTGCTATCGGGTTTTGAGGTAATCTCTCCTGCTAGATTTACTAAATAATCAGTAGTTTTACCCATAGCAGAAACAACGACTACAACCTGATGCCCATTATCATATTCTCTGGTG
>DNSU01000117.1 GCA_003499585.1 Cyanobacteria bacterium UBA9579
CATCTCCAGCTCCACCTTCTATAAAATCATAACCATAGAGATTATAAATGGTATCATTAGCATCTCCTCCATAAATAGTATCACTACCATTATGGTCAATTATATTATCATTACCAATACCACCATCAAGAAAATCGTTGCCTCCATTTCCTGTAAGACTATCATTGCCTACATTGCCATAAATGGTATCATTTCCTGCTTCACCAATTAAAATATTATTACCTGTATTTCCTGTAATTATATTATCTAGCTCATTTCCAGCGCCATTAATATTTGCAGAGCCTATTAATGTTAAGTTTTCAAAATTTTGCCCTAAATACCATTCTTGAGCTGATGAATAAACTAAATCTATACCAGTACTATTATATTCCGAGGCAAAATCATAAAGAACAGTACCATTAACGTAATAAATATCATTACCATTACCACCATATAAAGCATCTACTCCTACCCCACCATCAAGAATATCATCCCCGTCATAACCATGTAAAACATCATTACCTGCTCCCCCATTCAAAATATTAGCAATATTATTTCCTGTAATGGTATTATCCAAAGCATTACCAGATGCATTTACAGCTAATAGTCCTGTTAAGGTTAAATTTTCTATATTTATGGATAACGCATAATCAATTTCAGAATTAACCGTATCTATTCCTTCATCAATATTTTCAATTACTACATCCCCAACATTGTCGACATAATAAGTATCATCTCCGTATTTACCATACATAGTATCAGCGCCTGCTCCGCCATTGAGGATATTATCTCCATAATTTCCTGTAATTATGTTATTAAGGGCGTTACCAGTTCCGTTTATGTTGTCAAAATACTGTTTTAGGGGATCGTCAATAACAATTATATTTCCTACATTATCACCATAATAAAAAGCTGTATTCATTAAGTCATAAGATACAAATCTTGCAACATCATTTGGGGCGCCATTGTATAAAGGCCAGCTTCCACTATCACAGATATAAAATCCTTCAATACTGGAAGGATTAGTAGTATTATAAGCTACTCCTGTAACAGTAATTGCATGATCAAGGGCATCAAAAGTATCAGATAATCCCCATAAAATATCAGCATCAACCGCTGCAATAATGCCTTTATTGTCTTTTACATATTGAGCTAATGTATCAAGACTAACATCATAAATACTTGCGCTAGCTCCTTGTCCTTCCAGTAAGATTTCTATATCAGTATTGTACATGCCGCCATTGTAGTATGGATCTGGGTTTGATGTAATACATAATGAATTTTCTACTGCATAATCAACAAGTTCGGATTCCAAATTGTCAATTTTCCCTGATCCAGGTTGATAATTGAGTTTTAAGTCTAAAAAACCTGTTTGAATTAATACGTTTTCACTGGAAACTATTCCACAATCACTGGAAAATTCTCTGGTGTTATCACCTTGATAGTAATCAAGATAATTTCCCCACTCAAGTGGATCACCATAGACTATTACTTCTGTTCCACTTTGTAAGGTTAAACTTTGAGTTTGACTACCAAGTAAAGTTAAATTCTCAATATTAGCAGAAAGAGTATATGAACTTCTTGCTTGAACTGTATCAGTTCCTTCATTTGTATTTTCTGTTACTACATCTCCGGCATTATCTACATAATAAGTATCATTACCAGCACCACCAATCAAAGTATCAGTACCAGCCTTACCATCTAAGATATTATTAGCTGAATTTCCTGTTATAGAATTATTTAAGCCATTACCTGTACCATTTGTTATTGAACCTGTTAATATAAGGTTTTCAAAATTATCTGATAATGTATAATTAATGCTTGAATATACTGTATCAGCCCCTTCATTCAGGTTTTCAACTACTGTATCTCCATTAGCATCAATATAATAAGTGTCGTTTCCTACTCCACCTATTAAAGAATCATTGCCAGTACCGCCATTTAAAGTATCGGCACCAGATCCACCATTTAATGTGTCATTACCTGCTCCCCCATTCAAGATATTACTAATATCATTTCCTGTAATAATGTTATCTAAAGCATTACCGGAAGCATTTGCAGCTGATACTCCTGTTAATGTCAGATTTTCTATATTAATAGATAAGTTGTAATCAACTTCAGAATAAACAGTATCTATGCCTTCATTTGCATTCTCTATAACACTGTCATATGCAGAATCAACATAATAGGTGTCATTACCAAGTCCACCTATCATTGTATCGTTACCAATACCACCAATTAGAGTATCATTACCAGCTCCGCCATTTAAAACATTATTAATATTATTTCCTGTAATAATGTTATCCAGAGCATTACCGGAAGCATTTGCAGCTGATGGCCCTGTTAATATTAAATTTTCCAGGTTATCTCCTAATGTGTAATTAATTTCAGAATTAACCGTATCAATGCCTTCATTAACGTTTTCAACTATTACATCATCAGCATCAATGTAATAAACATCATTACCAGTTCCGCCGACTAGAGAATCTGTGCCAGCTCCACCAATTAAAGTATCGTTATCTGCTTCGCCGAGTAAAGTATCATTACCTGCCCCACCCTCTATATAGTCATCTGAATAACCGCCTTTTATTGAGTCATTGCCTCCATTTCCATAAACGGTATCATTGCCCCAATCAGCCATAATATAGTTATTGTAATTATTTCCCTGTAATATATTACCATAACCATTTCCATACAGATTTATATCTCCACCGGAGTCTAAAAGAATATAATTCTCCATATAAGAGATATGTGTGGTATAAGTTACATTGAAGTATACTGTATCAGTGCCTTCATCCCAATTTTCTGTTATAACATCACTGGTATTGTCAATATAATAAGAATCATTACCTGTACCACCAACCATGGTATCAACACCAAGGCCACCATTAATGACATCATCACCTGCTTGCCCTATTATATAATCAATATAATCGGTACCTGTAATGCTATCATTGCCCTCTGTACCTGTTTGTGGCTGACGAATAGATATTTCACTGTTTGTAAGTGTTGATCCGTCAGAAAATTCAAACTGTTCTATTTTATATGATTCATTAACAAACCAATTTTGAATATTTATTCTATCATAATCTCTATCTGTGAATGTTATAATAAGGTCATTATTAGACTTGGTAAACAGTATATTTTCTCTAATAAGAGTTTCACCAAATCTTATTATGTCAGTGCCTGAAGTTTCAGATAAGGTACGGATTGAAGAAAAAGAATTACTTGTAGCGTTAATTACATAAGTATCATTACCAGCTCCGCCTGATAAAGTACATCCTCCTGAAGAGGCAGTAATAGTATTATCTAAGGCATTGCCTGTTATAGTCCTATAAGTGCTTACAAGAGTGATATTTTCTACATTTTCAGGAAGGGTATAATCAACTGTAGTAAAGATTATATCTATGCCTTCATTGCTATTTTCTACTACAATATCACCGGTGTTATCAACAAAATAACTATCGTTGCCTGCGCCGCCTACCATAGAGTCAGCACCGGTATTCCCATAGAAATTGTTGTTTGCATCAGTTCCAATTAATGTATCATTGCTGGTTGTACCGTTAAGAAGCACACTATCAATATCATTAACAGTTATTATAGTTCCATTTGAAAACTGAAAATTCTCAATTTTATATACAGGGCTAGAAAACCAGGAAGTAAAAGTTATTGAGTCTATTGAATTGGCAAACTCTGCTTTAAGATTATAACCTGACATAACAAAGGAAACATCAGTGCTTAATATCCCAGCACCAAAGCTTACTGTATCTGTCCCACTTTCATCAGAAATGACATCTTGCCCATCTCCTGTATTAAATATATATGTGTCATTGCCTGTATATCCATATAGTGTGTCATTACCCTCACCAGCATCAATGGTATCATCTCCAGCCAATGACTGTATTGTATTATTTCCTGTATTTCCGGTAATAGAGTTACTTTGGCTATTACCATTTGCATTAATGTTTTCAGATCCAATCAGAATTAAATATTCAATATTTGAACTTAGCGAATATGTTGAAGCTGTAGAATATACAATATCTATTCCTGTAGTTATGTTTCCATAATTATCTATTTCAGATATATAGTCAGAGCTGGAATCTACATAGTAAACATCATTACCATTTCCACCATTCATCCCATCATTACCGGAGCCTCCATATAAAGTGTCATCTCCGTCATAGCCGTATAAACCGTCGTTTCCATCTTCACCCCGGAGAATATTGTTATAAAAATCACCATATATGGTGTTATTTAGAGCATTTCCAGTTCCATTTAAATTTATGGCAATGCTGGAACTCAGTTTTAGTTTTTCCACATTATCAGGTAATACGTAAGTGTAATTATTATGTGTAGGATCATTAGTCCTGAATTCTATTGTATCTACGCCTTCATTGGCATTTTCAATTACAACAGCCTGTGTATTCCACACAAAATACTCATCATTGCCAATTCCACCATATAAAGTATCTATGCCGGAGTTGACCTGATCATTAATCCCCCCTGTATTTATAGTATCATCACCACCAGCAGCATAAATTACATCATCGCCCTCATTACCATTTATATATTCATCATGATCAAGACCATATATCGTATCATTATCAGGAGTGCCAAATAAATCATATTCAGTCGGGCTGCCGTTAATTATAGCCATGCCGTAAATTCCTATTTCACCCTACAAACTCAATGCTCTGGACTATACAACTCTATTTTGAAAAAATATTTGGATTAAAATTAAAATATGAAGCACTAATTGACATGTTTATTATATACCCGCTTTTCCTGTTTATAAATTTTCATTTTTGAAAAAACAAAATAATGGTTTACATTTCTATATATAAGTTACCTTTTTAGCCTAAATAGACTTAAATATTTAAGCTTGAGCATTCCACTGACCTGAAATGTATGTCATTAAATCCTGATTAGCTTTAATATCACTGACATTTGTGATAGTTATTTCAGGATGATTATTATCATAACCGCTTATGTAATTAATAATACTGTTAATATCTGAATCTGTCAGGAATGCATCACTGGATAATTCTAGTTTTTCTATAATATAAAGAGTCTACTTGTAAATAATAAAATTAGAGATCGTCAAAACTCTTGCCAATAAGAAAGGACGAGACACAGAATTGAACTGTAGGCACAGGGATTCTCAGAGCGTTTTAGTGGTTTGATAAAGCTTGGTCAGCTTAGCTATTTTTCTTTGGCTGATTATTGCTTTTGCAATCTAGTTAATTCTTGTCAAAATGCTTTAAAATTAAATTGAGCTAAGATAAAACCAAGAATTTTGAATAAAAAGCCTTCAATATTGGTATGTATTTTAGTTATCAATTCGGGTTAATTAGGATTTTAAGAGTACTTAGTATCTCATATCCTCCAAATCCCACTATTATGACTCCAGAAATTCTATTAACTATACTGAGTTTTGCTGTATTAATTCTACCTCTTAATAAATTTGTCAGGCTGGATAGAGTTATCCACCACAACATTGCTCCAATAAAAACTCCCGTTGCTAATGTATAAACAGATAAATGGCTTCTGTTTATATCTGATAAACTTACTGGAGCATATAAAGATATAAACAGAATTATTGACATAGGACTTATTAACGTCAGGATAAAACCCAATATAAATATACTTAAGTAACTCTTATTTCCAAGGCTCTTTGACCTGTAAACAGGCTTTGACATAAATATTCTTACCCCTAAATAGATAAGAAAAATTCCACCCGTAATTTTAATCCAGCTTGAGTAGTTAGTCAAGAAATCGATTATAATTGTTAATCCAAAACCTGCTATTAGAGCAAATATTATATCAGCACAAGCAGAACCTAAACCTACAGCTAATCCATAACTTCTACCTTTATTTAAAGTAGTATTGATACATAAAATTCCTATAGGACCAACAGGTGCAGCAGCTAAAAAGCCAATAATTAAACCATCTAGGAGTAAATTTAATTCCATACTTATTACTTCTCTTGAAATGTACGACTTAAAAGAGAAAATTCTTATAAAGATTTACCATTAGACCCTAAATCACTTGGTATTGATACTCAACATGCCATAATCTCTTTTCTTTTACATTCTTCAGAATGGTTAAGGCAATAATAATTATACGAGTCAAATTCCATAAAATATCTCCTAATCCTTTTATAATAATTGATGTTTTTTATCCCCCTATCGATAATCAACTAAAATTATTTTAGGTAGATATATAATGAAAACTTCGTTTAAATTATGTAAAATGCTGCGATGAAAAGGGTTGCATTATCTAAATGGTCCTCTATAATGATAATGCTTATTTTTAGGTTTTCATTATACAAAAAGTCTGTATGGAAAAGTTCAAATTCGATTTTAAACTTTACTAAAAAACGTCGTAAAAGCAACCTTTTTTGAAACTATTTGATTTTAGAGAAACTGAAAACATAGGAGATGCTGAATGATAACTCAAGAAAAAAGTGTCGTGAAAGTCATTGATAGTTTTATACAATGTGAGCGGGATAAAAATAGAAGTGAAGGAACCCTGAAAGCATACAGCCGTATTTTGAATGAATTTAATAATTGGCTTAATAGTAATGGAGGTAGTATTGAAAATATAACCCGCATTGATGTGCAACAATATATCAAATCACTTGAGTTAAGGAACAATAGTGCTGTTACTATAGAAAATAAGTTTGCTATAATATCACTGTTCGCTAAATTCTTGAACAGACCTGAGGTGGTTCAACACATACGTAAACCTGAACATCGCAAATCCTTCCACACAGCTCCTAAATCTCTTGAACGTAATGAAAGAAACCGCATTCTAAGAGAAGTAGAGCAGTCTAAAAACCTTCGCAACGTTGCAATAGTTAACTTGCTTTTATGCACAGGGGTTCGCGTATCAGAATTAGCAGCATTAAACCGTGATGACATTACTATAAATGAACGCAGTGGATCGGTTTCCATAAGAAACGGTAAGGGTAACATAGCTCGTAAAGTCCCTTTACCAGTTGAAGCGAGGTTGCATTTAACCAAGTATCTGAACAGTCGGGATGATTTTGAACAGGCGTTATTTATTTCAAACTATAAAAAGCGTATCACCGTTCGTTCAGTCCAGCGTATACTTGAGAAATATAACGTTCATTCTCATCAACTCCGCCACACTTACTGTCGTGAATTAATTGGAGCTGGCGTTGATATAGTCACTGTAGCTGAACTGGCAGGGCATGCCGATATTAACGTAACCAGACGATATGCAAACCCTTCATTTAGCGAATTGGGGCAAATAATTGATAAAGCTTTTAGTTTGTAAAAATATTATAATAGGTTAAAAAGCAAACTTTAAAGGACATGGTGAACACATAAAAGATAGAAATAAGTATAGCTAATATAGTTACCTACATGAGCAAGCTGCAATGGAAATCTAATGATATAATGTGGTTTTGGCATTTTTTATAAATATTTTTGATTTATAAGATATAATAGAAAAATAATAAATAAAGGTAATAATCACCATGCCAGACAAAAAAATATTAGATAAGATAATAAACGCTATTCTTCAGGTTATTATACCTGATAAAATTATCTTGTTTGGCTCTCAAGCTAGAGGTGAAGCTAAACATGATAGTGATTATGATATTTTAGTGATTAAATCAGGAGTTGAACATAGAAGAAAAACTGCTCAAGAAATACACAAAAAGCTGGTTGGAACCAGTACTAATGTAGACATAATAATCGAAACTCCTGAAAGACTAGAAAAATATAAAGATATAGCTGACTATATCTATAAATCTATTCTAGATGAAGGAATTGTTATTTATGGATAATTTCTCTAACCCTAAAGTATGGCTCAGAAATGCTAAAGGACACCTTTTGAAGGGTGAAGATTCTTCTTATAGGGATTTAAGAGATATACCTATCGAGCTTTTATGTTTTGATCTTCAACAATGTGTTGAAAAATCTATGAAAGCCGTTCTCGTAAAAAATAAAATCAGATTTAACAGAAGTCATGATATTACTTATTTAATAGATTTATTGATAAATAATAAAATTAATCTGCCAGAATATATTAAAAATGAAGCTCCTGCTATGACCCAGTATGCTTCTGAAACAAGATATCCAGGAGACTGGGAACCAATAACTGATGAAGAATATAAAGAAGCTGTAAAAATAGCAGAAAAAGTTTATAGCTGGGCTGAAAAGCAGATAAAAGAATAACTTTCATTATACTATATTGGTGAACCTTAAAATTACAAGCTGGCTGAATACAGGGATAAGCTGTACATGGGCTGAAGTAGTTTTGGATTTGAGACGGTATAATGCGGAATTTCAGGACTTTAAAGAGATAAAGTAAAGTTGTTTTTTTACATCTTTAATTTCTATTTTGTGAATCCCAAAGAACCCCAGTTATCAATCTTTTTCAGATTTAAAAAGAGGATATAGTAGATATAAGTTTATTATGGAGAAAACTGTCCTTTGTGACACCTTACATTTAGCTGCAATTTTTGCCTGACTTAAGTTTTTGTTGAAATATAGTTCTAATATATCTAATATCATTTCATCGCTGTTTGTTCTTGTATTTCTATTTTTATCACAGTTATTTTTGTATTCTATTGATAAAGATTCAGATTCATCCAGGGCAGAATGTTTTTCTGAAATAACAGGTACAAGGTTACTTATATGATTATCACCCTTATTCTTTATATATTTCTCTTCTAAAACTTGGTGTTGTCCTATACGTTCTATAGTTACTATATGGTTGTCTGATGAAATTTGTGTATTGTACGCTACTGGAAAAATCATTTTGACGTACAACCCTTGAGTATTCAGAGATTCCATTATCATCTTGGCTCTACAGCTATAGAGTTGCGTTGTATCGTCATAACCAATCGAGCTGGTACTGTGTACCCATATGTCTAATTTACCGCCATCAGCTTCAACAGCTGAAATGGCATTTCCCATGCCATAATTTTCCATAAGATTTTTAAGCAAAAGCTCTTTTGTGGCTGCAGAATTGCAATCGTAAGGATAAAACATACCAGCGCAGCCTGTTAATAAGCAGAATAGAGGTAGTAATACTAACTTCTTCATTCACACAGCTCCTATACCAACTCATCAAGTTTATTAACCATATAGTTAAAATAATAGATATTGAAAATGACCAGGTAGAGTTTATTAAACGTATGATCATAGCCAGTAGCTCTTTTGACACTTGTCTCTAGCAAATCTGCCATTTTAAAGAGAATATAAACCATAAAGGCTATGCTGGTAATAGATACTGCTATTAAAACTGTCTGAAATGAATTAACCCCGATGCAG
>DNSU01000198.1:0-352 GCA_003499585.1 Cyanobacteria bacterium UBA9579
GCAAGCAAAGGTGCTCTTAATTTTTAGGTTACTATAGATGTATATTATATTTCTGTGAGGATTTTATGAATAAAAAGCTTTTAAAGACTTATTTATGTTTTATAGCGGGAATATTGGTCTCTTATTCTGCATTTTTTGTTATAGATAATATTAAAAAAGATAAACAAGTTGATAATAAAGTTCAGGAATCTACTGAAAAAGTATTTGATAATAAATCAAATAGTAATTTAAAATTTAAGATAAGCGAAGAAAACATCCTTCTTAACAGAGAAACCCCACCAAATCCGGAAGTCGAATCATATTAACATAATTAAAGATAGCTTTAACGTTAAATACTCAGGAGACGTCTCCT
>DNSU01000198.1:416-1768 GCA_003499585.1 Cyanobacteria bacterium UBA9579
ACTCAGGAGACGTCTCCTGAGTATTTAGTTATTTAAATAAAATAAGCAATATAAATAAATACTGCAACTGTTGGAACCAGTATCCAAAATCCAAACATGATGTGTCCCCCAAGATTTTTAGATGTGAATTAAGGTATATATATTTATAAAAACAATTATAGCATATATATTGTCTTTTTACTCGACTATTAGGTTGATTTTCTTTATATATGTTAAAAGTGTCATATATATACTTAATATTTGGCACTTTAATTCTGTCCTGAATTAATTAAAGTCATTTTTTAGAAAAAATTTATGTATATTAGAATAATTAATTGAATTTATAAGCTTTTCTTACTGGTTTTCTGATATCCCAGACGCATTTTAATCCTTTGGGGAAAGTCACAAGGTCACCTGGCTTAAGTTCTACCCTTTCAAAATCAGTTTCAACTACTACATCTCCTTCGAAAAAGTAGCAGGTTTCTTCTTCTAAGTATTCCCCGTCGAATTTGGAAATATCGCAAGACCAGATGTTCCATTCACTTATGTTTAATTGCTCTATTGCTGGATTAACTATTATAATCTTTTGCATACCACTCATTCCATAATACTAATATATTTAAAAGAACCGATAACCAACAGCATAAAAAATAGCAAGCAATCCTGATAAAACAGCATTTCCTAAAAAGCGGTTTTTATGACTTATTTTATTTTGAACAATAAAATTTCCTATAAACACTATAGGTAAAGTGACTAAGAATAACTTATAACCTAATTCTAAAGATGTTATAGAGAATTCAAAAAAGTTTATCGAGGCCCAGTGGGTAGTTCCAAGCTCAATTATAAGCATATGTCTTGATATCCAGAAAGGATTAAAGAAAAGTGTTACTGCAATGGTTTTACCTATCCAGTTAAACCTCATATCCTGGTTCAAAAATACCTTAAATGCAGGTAAACTGGTAAATTTATTCTCCGATAGTTTAGCATTCTCAATTAGTTTAAAGAATATAGGAATTTCCCACTGATAAATCAATAAAGCAGCAAGAGTAAGTGCAATAAATCGATATATGTTAAATTCCTGTAGAATTAACTGGGCAATTGCATCACCAATAGGGTAAAGCAATACAGGAATCAATAACGAAAATTGATATTTAAATTTCATACTTATATACCCAGCTCTCTAATTTAACACGACTATTTGCTACTTTACAGTTCTTTTAGAACTTGTACAAGCGCTCATATGCGAATATTTACTATATGTTGCTTATGATTTTATATTTTACACTACAATGATGCAACATACCTATAGTTTAATTTTTAAATCAAATTCTGTTAAACTAAAATTAATTAAAGGTAAGAGTTAAAGGGAAGTT
>DNSU01000198.1:1838-5276 GCA_003499585.1 Cyanobacteria bacterium UBA9579
AAAGGGAAGTTTATGAATAGAAAATTAGTAGTTTCATCTTCAATAATAGTCGGTTTATTATTATCATTTCTTGTTTTTTATTTGTATGGAGTCCCTGGACTCCTTGATCCTGAAAAATATAAACCTTTAATGGTAAGGAGTATAAAGGAACAAACAGGCTTAAATTTAACTTCCAGCTCACTTGATCTGACTACAACTCCTGATCTTGGAATTGTAGTCAGATCAAACGATTTGAATATCAGTTATCCGGATAAACAAAACCTTGCAAGTGCTGAAAATATAACAATAAAAATAAAATTATTACCTCTTTTGTTTAAAAAAATTGAGATTGCGCAACTCAAGCTAATACAACCCGAAGTTTATATTGCAAAACAGCGAAATGGCAAGTATAAAATCGAAGAATTACTTGCTTCTCTAGATAAGGGACAAAAGCAGGAATTTGAAATTGATATTAATAAAATCGACTTATTAATTAAAAATTATAGAGTTAACTATAAAAATGAAGCATTAAATCCCTCAAAAACCCTTTCCATAAAAGGTGATAAGCTTAATGTTTTCGACTTTAACCCTGGAAAGTTTGTTGGTTTAGAAACAAAAGGGCAGATTTTAGTAGAGAATACACCTAAAATAAATTTTAATGTAAAACTATTAACTGAATTGCCTGCTCAAAATCAGCAAACTAAGCCAAAACAGGAATTGAATGATGCTGATCCTATAGAAAACCTTATTAAATATGACCTGCGTGGTGATTTGGATGCTGATTTAAAAGTAAAGAATATCGATAAAACCCCGGAAATGTTAGGTTATGTAGATTTCAAAAATTTAAAATTAAAAATAGACTCTGAAGAAATTTCAAAAAGTTACGGAAGACTGGAATTTTCAAAGAAAAAAATTGCAGTAAATTCAAAGATTTTTGTTGATGCAGATTCTTTTCTTGAAGTTATAGGCGATATAACTTCGCTGGAAAAAGGTGAATTTGATCTTGGTGTAAAATCTAGTACCATTGATTTAAGAAGGGTTAAGAAACTTGCTTATGCTTTAGCCAGTATTACCAGAACAAAGATGGATAATATTAATGCTGTAGATCTTTCAGGTAAAATGAAAGCCGATTTTAAAGCAGTAAGTTCATCAAGGAGAAACAAATATAATGGTTATTTGACCATATCAAATGCAACTGTTTCACATAAAGATATATCTAAAACCGCCAAAAACATTAATATAAAAGTTAATTTCAATAATGATAAGTTGAATTTTGCAGATTCTTACGGGTATATAGATGATATTAGATTCGATATTGCCGGAATGATTGATTCTAAAAATAATGCAGATTTAAATATTAACCTGCCAAGGGTGAATTTAGCAACTATCCATCAATTATTAAATACCAGCCCGATGTTTGCAGCAAATAAGAAAGATTTGCAGGATATAAAGTCACTTTCCGGCTATATAAGTTCAAAAATTCAGCTAAAAGGCAGGCTTGATAAAGAAGTAAACCCGGTTATAAAAGTTGGAATGATAAATCCCATTATAAGTCACAAACAGCTTAATGAACCTGTTGCTGTTACATCCGGGGAAATACTGGTAAACAATAATGAAATTAATATTAACAACATTAAAACTGTTTTATCAAAGTCTCCTGTAACTATTTCAGGTAAAGTAACAGAGATTTCAAGCAAAAATCCAAAACTTGATATTACGGCAAAAGGCCAGTTTACTGCTATAAATATTGATAAATTCCTTGAGCCTGATGTAAGAAAATCCACTAAAGCAAAAGGCGTATTGCCTGTTATGGCTAGTATAAAAGGCGATATTAATAACTGGAATTTAACTGCTCAGACCAAAATGGATAAATCAAACTATATTGCTTGCTTTGCAGAAATAAATACCCCGGCCAGTCAAATATATAACCTTGAAGCTACAGGCGGGCCTAATTCTTTAACCATAACTAATTTAATAGTTGCAACAACATCAACTCCTGTTAAGGACGAAAACGGCTTTTATAATACCTCTAATGCCGGCAAGTTGGTCAATATAACAGGAAAAATAAATAACTATAGTTCAAATAATCCGGTTTTGAGCAATGTAAGAATAGAAACCCCCGGAGTTTTGCCTATAAAGCTCTTTGAACCTGCAAATACTGTAGGGAAATTAACCGCATCTCTAATCCTGAATGGAAACTCCGCCTCTCCTGATATTAACGGGAAAGTTGATATTATCAGTATGGTTTCACAGCCAATGTCGTTGGCTGTTGATTCAGTTAATGCAGATTTTACAGGAGCAGATGCAGTAGTTAGCTTTGATAATATTAGTATTTTAGATTCCAGACTCAGTGGTAGAGCTGTTCTGTCTAAAAAGATAACAACCCCTTTGGTGATTAAAAATCTCGTAATCAACTCTGACTATATAAATATGGATAAAATCTCTAAAAAGTTTCCATCTCAGCCCTCTCAGGATGTTCCTGCTATTATTCAGAGCGGAACATTTAATGCGCAAAAATTGGTGGTAAGTAACCTTGTTAGCACAAATGTCAACTTTGACTTTAATATCAATGGCTATGGAATACTAAAAATAAATAACCTCAGGTCAAATACTGCGGGTGGGATTGCCAGAGGTAATATTGAAATGAATATGCTGACTACAGGAATAAATGGAACACTTACAGGCGAGGGCATGCAGGTTAATGTTCTTGCTACAAGTGCTGCAAATATGCCTAATGAGATATTTGGAATTATGGACGGTAACGTTGTATTCAGTACAGGCGGTGTAACTCCTGAGCAAATGACGTATAATGCCAAAGGAAATACATCATTTATAATCAGAAACGGTAAACTTGCAAAACTTGGTTCTTTCAAACATTTACTAAAAGCACCTGACTTCATCTCAACAGGACTATCGATTTATCAGGTAAACAACGTTGCAGAACTTGTTTCAAGAAAAAATACAGAAAGCTTTGATACATTACAGGGTAGAGCTCATTTTGGACGAGGTATTTTGACTCTTGAAGAGATCAAAACCCAGGGCAAAAACCTTAGTTTATATCTCAAAGGTAATGTAAATATGATGAATAATTATT
Organism: Cyanobacteria bacterium UBA9579; assembly: GCA_003499585.1. Taxonomy (GTDB): domain Bacteria; phylum Cyanobacteriota; class Vampirovibrionia; order Gastranaerophilales; family UBA9579; genus UBA9579. The sequence continues at coordinate 4,912 of DNSU01000198.1, forward strand.
CTGATCTGGTTATTTTAGGCCGTGCATCAGATGATGTAATGAGATTAATGAGCCCTGTGCGTAAATTACATCTTGATAACCTTGTTAATAAAGTTCCTATAGGGCAATTTGGCATGAGTATGCTGCAGAGCGGACTTAATTATGCCAGACCAACCCCTGAATATCCTGATCAAAATCTGATTCCCGCATTAAGTTCTCAATCAGTTACTGAAACAGAAGGACTCTTTGCGGTAATTATCAAAGGTGATCCTGCAGACGTCAAGTCAGTAAAGAGCTTCAAATGGTTGAAATAACTTGTAAATAACAAAATAAATAAAAGACTTTTAAGTATAAAGTAATTAAATAACCCCTAAAATTGTGGCCAA